>JBIIDW010000087.1:0-7278 GCA_044238215.1 Steroidobacteraceae bacterium | reverse complement strand
GCGCGGCGCGGCCGTTGCGGGCTCCGGAACGACCGGTATGTCCTTGAGACTGCTCACGGCGGAAATATTACGCGCTGCGACCGGGAGCCGCTCAGCCGATTGCGCCTGCGCCAAGGCGCTCGTCGACCTCCCGCAGGCGCTCCGGCGTGCCAACGTCGGACCAGCTGCCCCGATGAAGCGTGCCGCGCAGGCGACCCGCTGCAGCCGCGGCCCGGAACAGCGGCAGCATGGGAAACCGGCCCTGCTGGCAGCCGTCGAAGAACTCCGGTCGGTAGACGCCGATGCCCGAGAACGTGTGGCGGGCCGTCCCCGGCGCCGGGTCGGCCACGACGTCGAAGCCCGCGTCGGCGCGGGGCACGAGCGCGAAATCGCCCAGCGGGTGCTGGGGCGGGTTCGGCACCATGACGAGCACAGCCAGGGCGTGCTCATCCGGAACGGGAACGCGTGCGAAGTCGAAATCCGTCCAGACGTCGCCGTTGACGACCAGGAACGGCCCGGGCCCCAGCCGCGGCAGCGCATGGAAGATACCGCCCCCGGTTTCGAGCGCCTCGTCGCCCTCGTCCGAGTACTCGATGTGCAACCCGAAGCGACGGCCGTCGCCCAGAGCCGCAGGAATCCTCGACCCGAGCCATGCGAGGTTGATCACGACCTCGCGGAATCCGGCGCGCGCGAGCGCCAGCAGGTGCCATTCGATCAGCGGGCGACCGCCGACGGCCAGCAGCGGCTTCGGCAGCTGGTCCGTGAGCGGCCGCATGCGCTCACCGCGGCCCGCTGCGAGGATCATCGCCTTCAACGCGGCGCCCCGTGCGCCGCGGTGGCGCGAGCCCGGACGTTGGCCGACGCCAGCGCCGGCGCTGCGCGTCTCGCCAGCCAGGCGCGCAGCGGCGCCAGCTCAGGGTGGCGCGCCGCCGCGTCGAGCACGTAGTCGAGGGTCAGCGGCAGGTCGTCGAGGTACCCGGCCTTGCCGTCGCGCCACCACAGCCGGGCGAAGATGCCGAGCACCTTGACGTGGCGCTGTACGCCGATGAAGTCGAACCAGCGCAGGAACTCGCGCTCGGTCGCACCCGCCCCGACGCGCTGCCCCGCGGCGACCAGCCGCGCCCGGAACGATCGCAGCCAGGACTCCACGCGCGCGCGCGGCCAGCTCACGTAGCAGTCCTTCAGCAGCGACACGGCGTCGTACCCGACCGGCCCCGCCAGCGCGTCCTGGAAATCGATGACGCCCGGCCCGCCGCTCGGCAGCACCATGAGATTGCGGGAGTGGAAGTCGCGGTGCACGAAGACGCGCGGCTGTGCGAGCGCCTCCCGCTCCAGCACGTCGAACGCAGCGCGCAGGAGTTCGTCGTCCTCGGTCGTCATGTCGAGACCGAGGTGCCGCCGGCAGAACCATTCCGGCATCAGCGCCATCTCGCGCTGCAGCACCGCGGCGTCGTAGGGCGGCAGCTCGCCCGCCGCATCGTGCCCGCGGACCTGGATGGCGCAGAGCGCGTCGAGCGCCTCGCCGTAGAGTTCGTCGACCCGCTCGCCGCGCGACAGCAGCGCGAGGTAGGGCGTCGAGCCGAGGTCCTCCATCATCACGAAGCCGCGACCGGGATCGACCGCGTCGACCCTCGGCACGTGCACGCCGGTGCCGGCGAGCAGCCCGGCGACCCGAAGATAGGGACCGATGTCCTCCCGGTCGGGCGGCGCATCCATCAGCACGGCGGTCGAGCCGTCGGCGAAGAAGGCACGGAAGTAGCGGCGAAAGCTTGCGTCGGCGGACGCAACCTCGATGCGGGCTGCAGGCCGTTGCAGCTCCTGCGCGAGCCAGTGGGTCAGTTGGTCGAGGCGGACGTCGGCGGCGGTCATGAAAGGCAGCCCGGGAAAGCGGGCAGGGATTATAATCCCCGGACCCATGTCGCCGCCGCGCCGCAGATCCCCGATGCAACCGGCTCGGCACCGCGGCGCGCTGCTGACTCTCGCGCTTGCCGCGGCCATCCCGGCGCACGCTGCGTCGGTCGCCGGCGAGCCTGCCCCGCAGGGCGAAGCGGCAACGGTCCCCGCACCGGCCCCCGCGATGCGCTGCCCCGCCCCTACCCGCAAAGAGCGCGATGCCGCGACCGGCACGGCACGCCGCGACACGCCGGTCGCGATCGCCGCCGCCGAACCCGACGCACCGATCGAGGTCTCCAGCGACGCCGCGACACTGGGCGTGGACGGTGACGCGGCGCTGAGTGGCAACGTGCGCATCGTTCAGGGTTCGCGGCGGCTCGAGGCGGACGACGTCGAGTACGACGCCTCGGCGCAGGACTTCCGGGTGCGCGGCGGCGTGCGCTACGAGGATCCGGTCCTGCGCGCCCGCGGCGGCGCGGGGCGCTATTCGCCCACCGGCGGCGCGAGTTTCGAGGGGGCGACCTTCGAGCTGCCCGACCGCCCCGCACGCGGCGAGGCGCGCAGCATGGCGCTGGATACCGCCGGCAGGCTGAGCCTGGAGGACGTCTGGTTCAGCACCTGCCCCGTCGAAACGCCCGACTGGCGCATCCGCGCCCGCAGCATCGACATCGACCTCAACGCGCGCAACGGCAGCGGACGCGACGCCGCGGTGGAGTTCAAAGGCGTGCCTCTGCTGTACCTGCCGTACATTTCGTTCCCCGTCGGCGACCAGCGGAAGAGCGGCTTCCTGTTCCCCTACGTCGGCCACTCCAACCGGGGCGGCCTGCAGCTGACGGTCCCGTACTACCTCGACATCGCGCCCAACCTCGACCTCACGCTCGAACCGACCTGGTACGGCCGGCGCGGCCTGGACCTCGGCGGCGAGTTCCGTTACCTGACCCGCCGCCAGCGCGGCGACCTGCGGGTGAACTATCTGCCCGGCGACGACCTCTACGGCAACGACCGCAACTGGGTCCGCCTGAGGCACCGTGCCGACCTGCCAGCGGGCTGGCGCGTCACCCTCGACGCGCAGAACGTCAGCGACGCCGAGTATTTCGAGGATTTCGCGCAGGGCCGCGAAGGCGCCAGCACGGCCTTCCTGGAGCGCATCGCGCAGATCTCCTACCGCGACGAGAACTGGCGCCTGAGCGGCGAGTTCCAGCAATACCAGACCATCGACCGGGCGCTCGCCGCTGCGGACCGGCCCTACGCCCGCGTGCCGCGGCTGCTCGCCAGCGGCCGGTCCTTCGCGGGTCCGGGCGGCCGCATCGCCTACGGCATCGACGCCGAACTGGTCAACTTCGAGCGCGACACCGGCGTCACGGGCTGGCGCGTCGATGCGGCACCGACACTGGGGCTCGAGCTGGCCGGCGCCGGTTACTTCATTCGGCCCTCGGCGGGCTATCGCTACACGCAATACGACCTCTCGCGCACGACCCGGGGCGCGGACGCGTCGCCCAGCCGGTCGCTGCCGTTCGCGGCGCTCGACGCCGGCCTGCTCCTCGAGCGCACCACGACGGCGCGGCGCGTGACGCTCGAGCCGCGGCTGCTCTACCTCTGGACACCGTTCCGGGAGCAGAGCCAGCTGCCGGTGTTCGACACCGCGATCCCGGATCTCAACTTCGTGCAGCTCTTCAGCACCAACCGCTACGTCGGCGCGGACCGGGTCAGCGACGCCAACCAGGTCAGCTTCGGCGTCACCGCGAACCTGTTCGAAGGCCGCAGCGGCACGCGCTACCTCTCGGCCACGCTTGGCCAGGCTTACTACTTCAGCGACCCGCGGGTGACGCTGCCCGACGAGCCGCGGCGGCGCGCCAACACCTCCGACCTCGTCGCGCAACTGGCGCTGACCGCCTACCGCGACTGGACCATGGACCTCGGCGTCCAGTGGAACGCCCAGGCCGGCGCCCGCGAAAGAGCGCAGATCCGCATCCAGTATCGACCCGAACCCGACCGGGCGCTGAATCTGGCCTACCGGTTCCAGCGGGGTCGACTCGAACAGGGGGAGGCCTCGGGCGCGTGGCCCATCGGCAAGCGCTGGAACCTGTTCGCGCGCGCCGTCTACGACCTGCAGGAGAGCAATTCCCTGGAACGTTTCGCGGGCCTCGAATACCGCGCCTGCTGCTGGCGGGTACGCGCCGTCGCGCGGCGCTTCGTCTCCAGCCGGACCGGCAGGCAGGACACGGGCATCTACGTGCAGCTGGAACTGAACGGCCTGTCGAGTGTCGGAAGCGGGGCGGACACTTTCCTCGAGCAGGCAATTCGTGGATACTCTGCCGCCAGCGTAAGCCGCTGAACCAACGATGTTTTTTACCGGAAGCCGGCCATGAAAACGGGTTTTCTCCTCTGCTGCGCGGCACTCGGCGCACTGCTCCTGCAGCCGGCCTCGGCGCAGTCGCCGGCCCGCTCGCTGTCGGATCGCGGCGTCCCGCTGGACCGCATCGCCGCGGTGGTCAACGACGGCGTCGTCCTGCAGAGCGATCTCGAGGAGCAGGTGCTGCTGGTCGCGCAGCGCCTGCAGGCGCAGAGCCTCGAACTGCCCGCCGAATCGGTGCTCCGGCAGCAGGTGCTGGAACGGCTCATCCTGCAGGAGATCCAGATGCAGCGGGCGCAGCGCGCCGGCATCCGGATCGGTGACGAGAACCTCAACGAGGCGCTCGCCGAGGTGGCGCAGCGCAACGGCATACCGCTCGCGCGCCTGCCGGAGGCGCTGGCATCCCAGGGCATCGACTACGCCGCGTACCGCGAAAGCATCCGCAAGGAACTGACGCTGCAGGTACTGCGTCAGCGCGACGTCATCCAGCGCATCAACGTCTCCCCGAGGGAACTCGAGCAGTTCCTCGAGAAGCAGCAGTCGCGGCCCTCCGAGCTCAACGAGTACGACCTCTCGCACATCCTGATCGCCGTGCCGCAGGCGGCCTCGCCGGCGCAGCTCGACGAGGCGGCGCGACGCGCCGCCGACGTCGGCGAGCGGGCGCGCAAGGGCGAGGATTTCTCGCAGCTGGCGGTGGCCTACTCGAACAGCCAGACGGCGCTGGAAGGCGGCGCGCTGGGCTGGCGCCGGGGCCCCGAGATCCCCACCGTGCTCGCCGACCTCGTCGCGCGGCTGAAGCCCGGCGAAGTCAGCGAGCCGCTGCGCACGCCCTCCGGCTATCACATCGTCAAGCTCAACAACATTCGCGGCAGCGACCTGCAGACGGTCGTCGAGCAGGTGCACGCCCGCCACATCCTGCTGAAGCCCACGGAGATCCAGGACGACGCCACGGTCGAGCAGCGCCTGCGCACTGTCCGCGAGCGGATCCTCGCGGGCGAGGACTTCGCGGGTATCGCCAAGACGCTCTCGGAAGACCCGGGCTCGGCATCCGAAGGCGGCGACCTCGGCTGGACCGGACCGGGCACCTTCGTCCCGGAGTTCGAGGCGACCCTCGGCAAGCTGGCGGAAAACGAGATCAGTCCGCCTTTCCGCACGCAGTTTGGCTGGCACATCATCCAGCTGCTGGGCCGTCGCCAGTTCGACAACACCGACGAACTGCGTCGCCAGCGGGCGTTCGTCCAGCTGCGCGAGAGCAAGGCCGACGAGGAAACCGAACTCTGGCTCCGCCGACTGCGCGACGAGGCGTATGTCGACGTCAAGGGCTAGGCGCCGCGCCGCGCCGCGTCGTCCACGCATCGCACTGACGTCGGGGGAGCCCGCCGGCATCGGCCCGGAGCTGTGCGCGCAGGTCGCGGCGATGCGCGATTTCGACTGCGACCTCGTCTGCCTGGGTGATCGATCCCTGCTCGCCGGGCGAGCCGACGCCGCCCACGTGTCGCTGGACATCGTCGAGGCCGGGGCCGCCGCGCCTGGCGTGGCGCCGCGAGCGGGTCGCAACCGGCCTCGCCTGCAGGTCGAGCATCATGCACTGCCGGTGGCTTCCGAACCCGGGCGGCTCGATCCGGCGAACTCGGCCTACGTGATCGGTCTGCTCGACGCCGCCCTGGCGGGCATCGAAGCCGGCCGGTTCGACGCCATGGTCACCGCCCCTGTGCACAAGGGGATCATCAACGACTCGGGTCGGCCGTTCACCGGGCACACCGAGTATCTGGCCGAACGCACCGGAGCGGCCCGGCCCGTGATGCTGCTCGTCGCGGAGCGGCTCCGGGTCGCGCTCGCGACCACGCACCTGCCGCTGCGTGAGGTACCTGCGGCAATCACCGGCGAGGCGCTCGACGCAACGTTGCGGGTGCTCGACGCCGACCTGCGCCGGCTGTGGGGCATCCCGCGCCCGCGCATCGCCGTGCTCGGACTCAATCCGCACGCGGGCGAATCGGGTCACCTCGGGGACGAGGAACTGCAGGTGATCGCCCCGGCGATCGCCCGCGCCCGCGCGGGCGGCATCGACGCGTTCGGGCCGCTGCCGGCCGACACCGCCTTCGTTCCGCGCGAACTCGCGCGTTGCGACGCCGTGCTCGCCATGTACCACGACCAGGGCCTGCCCGTGCTCAAGCACGCGGGCTTCGGCCACGCGGTCAACGTTACGCTCGGCCTGCCGATCATCCGCACCTCGGTGGATCACGGCACCGCACTCGACCTCGCGGGCTCCGGCCGCGCCGATCCGGGCAGCCTCGAGGCCGCGATACGGCTCGCGACCGAGGCCTGCCAGGTCCGCGATGCGGCGGGCAGCCCGGGATGATCTTCGCCCGCAAGCGCTTCGGTCAGCACTTCCTGCACGACCCCGGCGTCATCCAGCGCATCCTTGCGGCGATCGATGTGCAACCCGGCCAGACGGTCGTCGAGATCGGTCCGGGGCGTGGCGCGCTGACTGGCGCACTGCTGGGTGCCGCCGGCGCGCTCGACGCGATCGAGATCGATCGCGACCTGGCCGCGCAACTGCGCGAGCAGTACCGCGGCAGGGCGCTCGTGCTGCACGAGGCGGATGCCCTGCGTTTCGACTTCGCCGCGTTGTCCGGTGCGCGGGGTGCGCGGCTGCGCGTCGTCGGCAACCTGCCCTACAACGTCTCCACCCCGCTGCTGTTCCATCTTGTCGAGCATCCCCAGGCCATAGCGGACCTGCACGTCATGCTGCAGAAGGAGGTCGTCGACCGGATCGTCGCCGCGCCCGGCAGCGGCGAGTACGGGCGCCTGACGGTGATGCTCGCACCGTGGGTCAGGGCAGAGCGGCTGTTCGACGTCGGGCCGGGCGCGTTTCGCCCGGCACCGAAGGTGTGGTCGGCGGTCGCGCGCCTCGTGATGCACGAGCAGCCGATCTTCGCGGTGGACGCCCGCTACGGGCGGGTGGTCGCGGCAGCATTCGCGCAGCGACGCAAGACTCTGCGGAACGCCCTGCGTGCGCTGCTCGACATCGCAGCCATCGAGTCGGCCGGCGT
>JBIIDW010000086.1:0-7328 GCA_044238215.1 Steroidobacteraceae bacterium | reverse complement strand
ATCAGGTTGAAGGCGGCCGTGACCCGCTCGGCCGTGGCGCCACCGCCGACGTCGAGGAAGTTGGCCGGCGAGCCGCCGTGCAGCTTGATGAGGTCCATGGTGGCCATCGCCAGGCCCGCGCCGTTGACCATGCAGGCGATGTTGCCGTCGAGCGAGACGTAGTTGAGGTCGTGTTCGCTGGCACGCAGCTCCATCGGGTCTTCCTGCGTGGTGTCCCGCATCGCCGCGATCGCCTTCTGGCGGTAGACCGCGTTGGCGTCGATGTTGATCTTGGCGTCGAGCGCGACCAGGTCGCCGCCCTGCGTGACGATCAGCGGGTTGACCTCGACGAGCGCCGCGTCCTTGTCGAGGTAGAGCTGGTAGAGCGCCATGGCGATCGACTGGAACTGCGCGACCTGCTTGTCCCTGAAGCCGAGCGCGAAGGCCATGCGCCGGCACTGGTAGGGCTGCAGGCCCGCGGCCGGGTGGATGTTGATCGTGGTGATCTTCTCGGGCGAGTGCTCGGCGACTTCCTCGATGTCCATGCCGCCGGCTGCCGAGCCGATCATGGCGATGCGGCCCTTCTCGCGGTTGAGCGTCAGCGAGAGGTAGATCTCGCGCTCGATCTGCGAGCCGCACTCGACGTAGACGCGGCCGACCGGCAGGCCCTCCGGGCCGGTCTGCTTGGTGGCGAGCTGCGTGCCGAGCATGGCCTTGGCCGCCGCGCGCACCGCGGCGGCGTCGCGGGCCAGCTTGACGCCGCCGGCCTTGCCGCGACCGCCGGCGTGGACCTGGGCCTTGACGACCCAGACGGCGCCGCCGAGCGACTCCGCCGCGGCCACGGCTTCCTCCGGGGTCGCCGCGACCCGGCCCTTGGGCACCGGGATGCCGTAGGACGCGAAAACTTCCTTCGCCTGGTACTCGTGCAGGTTCATCCGCTCTTCCGTTGCATCATGAGGTAGACCGCCATTGTGGCGAAAACGCCCTCGCGAGGGAACCTCCGCGGGTTGCCGGCAAGCGCGGCTTTCGGGGATCATCGAAGGGATGCCCAGCAACGAACCGCGCGTACCGACCACCCCGGGGGACCTGGCCCGGCGCGTGGTCGCGCTGGTCAACATCTACCGCGTGCTGGTGCCGATCGCGCTGCTGACGATCGCCTGGCTGACCGACCCGAACCCCACCGTCGGCGCCGCGCACCCGACGCTGTTCCTCGCGACCGCCGTGGTCTACCTGAGCGCGGCCGTCATCTTCGTGCTGCTGCAGCGGTTCCGCGGGCTGACGCTGCGACAGATCACGATCTCGCAGTCGCTGGTCGACTGTGCGGCGATCGCGGTGCTGCTGTTCTCGAGCGGCGGCGTCGCCAGCGGCATCGGCATCCTGCTCGTGCTGCCGGTGGGCGCGAACGCGCTGCTGGCCGAGGACCGCGACGCGTTCCTGCTGGCCGCAATCGCCAGCCTCGTGATCCTGCTGCAGCAGATCCTCAGCCACGTCTATGGGTCGGCGTCCGCGACCGACTACCCGACCGCCGGCGTGCTCGGCACGATCACCTTCCTGGTCGCGCTGGGCGCCTGGCTGCTGTCGCGCCGGCTGCGCGAGACCGAGGCGATCGTCCGGCGCCAGGAGATCGACCTCGAGAACCTCGCGCAGCTGTCGCAGTACGTCGTGCAGCACCTGCGCGAGAGCATCATCGTCATCGACCAGGACGGCACCCTGCGGCTCATCAACGAGTCCGCGGCGCAGGTGCTCGGCGACGACGCGGCATTCCCGGGGGCGCACGTCGGCGACGCCTCGCCGCGCCTCCACCAGCTGCTCGCGCTGTGGCGCGCGGACCGCAACCCTTCCGCGCACTCGGCCGGCACGCTGATCTCCGCGGAGGGCGACCGCGTGATCCAGCCGCACTTCGCGCCGCTGGGCAGCGCGCGCGACGCACCGGTGCTGGTGTTCCTCGAGGACACCTCGCAGATCGCCGCCAGGGTCCAGCAGTCCAAGCTGGCCTCGCTCGGGCGACTGTCGGCGAGCATCGCCCACGAGATCCGCAACCCGGTCGGCGCGATGAGCCATGCCGCGCAGCTGCTGGCGGAAGCACCCGGCCTGCCGCAGGAAGCCCATCGCCTCACCGACATCATCACGCGCAACGGATATCGCGTCAGCGACATCGTCGAGTCGGTGATGTCGATGTCGCGCCGCGGCGAATCGCGACCCGAGCGGCTCGAGCTCGGTGCCTGGCTCGCGGGGTTCCGCGAGGAGTTCTGCGCGACGATGCAGGTCGCCGAGGCGCGACTGCGGCTCGTGCCGGGGGATCCACCCGAGGTCGAAGTGCGGGTCGACCCGGGTCACCTGCGGCAGATCGTCTGGAACCTCTGCGAGAACGCGATCCGGCACGGCCTGGCCGGTGACGCCGAGGGTATCGTCGAGCTGCGCGCGAGCCGGATGCGCCCGTCGATGCGGCCCTGCCTCGAGGTCGGGGACCCGGGACCGGGCATCTCGCCCGAAGTCGCGGACCGCATGTTCGAGCCGTTCTTCACCCGCGGCGGCGAGGGCGCGGGTCTCGGCCTGTTCCTCGCACGCGAACTCGCCCAGGCCAACTCGGCGACCCTGCTGTACGAGCCGCGCAACGGCGGCGGCAGCCTGTTCCGGATCGTGTTCACGGATCCGCAGCGCTGGCAGACGTAGAATATTCCGATGCGCAAGCAGCCGGTCCTGGTGGTGGACGACGAGCCCGACCTCGTCGAACTGGTCTCGCTGACCCTAGAGCGGATGGGTCTCGAGGCCAGTTCCGCCGGGGACCTGGCGACCGCCCGCAGCATGCTCAAGGCAGGCAGCTTCGGCCTCTGCCTGACGGACATGCGCCTGCCGGACGGTGACGGCCTCGACCTCGTCGCCTGGATCCAGGAAAACCGGCCCGCGCTGCCGGTGGCGGTGATTACGGCCCACGGCAACGTCGAAGCCGCCGTTCGCGCGCTCAAGCTCGGCGCTTTCGATTTCGTCTCCAAGCCGCTGGACCTGGCGGTGCTGCGCGGCATCGTCGGCAAGGCGATGCAGTTGTCCGAGGCCGGCGGCAGCCCGGCCCGGAACGGCCGTGGCGCAGGCACGCTGATCGGCGACTCACCGGCGATGCACGCGCTGCGCGACCTGATCCAGCGCGTGGCGCGCAGCCAGGCGCCGGTCTACGTGGCTGGCGAGTCGGGGGTCGGCAAGGAACTCGTCGCGCGCCTGATCCACTCGCTGGGGCCGCGCCGCGACGCGCCGTTCGTTCCCGTGAACTGCGGAGCGATCCCCAGCGAGCTGATCGAGAGCGAACTGTTCGGCCACAGGAAGGGCAGCTTCACCGGGGCGCAGGCCGACCGCGTCGGCCTCGTGCAGAGCGCCGAGGGCGGCACGCTGTTCCTCGACGAGGTGGCCGACCTGCCGCTGCACCTGCAAGTCAAGCTGCTGCGCGTGCTGCAGGAGAAGGCCATCCGGCGGGTCGGCGACACGGCGGAGACACCGGTCGACGTCCGGGTCGTCTCGGCGACGCACCGCAACCTCGCGGAACTCGTCGAGCAGGGGAAATTCCGCGAGGACCTCTACTACCGCATCAACGTCATCGAACTGCGCGTCCCGCCGCTGCGCGAGCGGCTGGACGACCTGCCGGATCTCGTCGCCGCGATCCTGGCGCGGCTCGGCAAGCGGCTGGGCACGGCCCCGGTCGAGCTCACCGACGCCGCGATGGAACTGCTGCGCGAATACCCCTTCCCCGGCAACGTGCGCGAACTCGAGAACGTGCTCGAGCGCGCGGTCACGCTGTGCGACGGTACCCGGATCGAAGCGGGGGACATCAAGCTGCGCGACCTCAGCCGCCGCAGCGCTTCGGGCAGCACCGGCGTGTATCGGCAGCTGCCGGGCAGCGTGCCGGACACACCGCCACCGGCCGCGCCGGCGGTGGCTGTCAGCCCGGGCGAGCCGACCACCAGCCACGCGCCCGCGCCGGACCGGGCGCCCGCCCCCGAGGAGCGGGCGCCGGCGGGGCTGTCGGGGCCGCTGGATTCCCAGGTCGAGGAACTCGAGCGGGCGGCGATCGTCCGCGCTCTCGAACAGACCCGCTATAACCGCACGGCCGCAGCGCGGCTGCTCGGCATGACCTTCCGCGCGCTGCGCTACCGCATCAAGAAGCTCGGCATCGAGTAGACCCCGGGAACGAGAGCCGCGTCACGCCGGCTCGCGCGAGCGAGGCGACATAATCCGCCACATGCTGAACGCGATCGCGCCCCCCGCGACGCCACCCGCACGCTGGCGCCTGGTCGGCGCGCTGGCCATGGCGCTCACGCTTGCCTGGGCCTGGCTGTCCACGCGGGCCTATGTCGGCATCATGCACGACACGCCGTACTACGCGCTGCTGGCACTGGCGCGGCTGTCCCCGCAATCCCTGGGCACGGACGTGTTCCTCGCCCACGGCTCGCAGGACCAGTTCAGCCTGTTCTCGCCGCTGCTCGCCGCGGCGATCGGGCAGTTCGGCCTCGAGCCCGCACTGCTGTACCTCACCCTGGCCTGCAACGTCGCCGCACTGCTGGCAGCGTCCGCGGTGGCGGCCGCGCTGCTGCCGTCGCCGCAGCGCTGGCTGGCCGTCGGCCTGCTCGTCGCGGTCCCGAGCCTGTACGGGGCATCGTCGGTCTTCAGCTATCTCGAACCGTTCCTGACCGCGCGCATCCTGGCCGAGGCCTGCGTGCTGGCCGGCATTGCGGCCATCATGCGCGGCTTCCGGTGGACGGGAGCGGGGCTGCTCGCGGCCGCGCTCGCCGCGCACCCGATCATCGCCCTCCCCGGCCTGCTGTTCGTCGCGCTGCTGGCCGCCGGCACCACGACGCGGCAGGCGGCGCTGCTGGCGGCGGGAGCCATCGGCCTTGCCGCCGCCTGCGCGCTGGCCCTGCTGGCGCCGATCGGCCCGCTGGCGCGGCTCGAGGGCGACTGGTTCGACCTGATGCACACCCGCAGCCCGCTGCTGTTCCTGTCGGAATGGGGCTTCAGCGACTGGCAGCGCAACCTGGTGCCCGTCTGTACGCTGGGCGCGGGCCTGGCGGTCCTCGCCCCGGACTCCGCCCTGGCGCGCAGCGCCCGCGCCGCGCTCGCACTGGCCGCGGGGGCCGCGCTCGTCGCCTGGGTGGGAACGGCCCTGCTGCCGATCACGATCGTCGTCCAGGGCCAGCCGTGGCGGTGGTTCTGGGTCACCAAGGTGATTTCCGTGCTGCTGCTCGCGCCGGTCTTCGCACGCCTCTGGACCCTCGGCGGCGCGCATCGCGCCGGCGCCGCCCTGCTGCTCGCCGGCTGGATCGGCCACGAGGACGCACTCGGCCTGCCTGCCGCGATGCTCGGCCTGCTGATCGTCGTCCTGGCCGGCCCTGCGCGGCGGGGAGGCCGTGCCCTCGAGTGGACCGGCTGGGCGCTTGCCGTGGGCCTCGGCGCACTCGTGGTGCAGGGCTCTTACATCCTGTGGTTTGCGGCCGTGGCGGCCGCCGTGTTCGCCGCGTGGTGGCTGGCGCTGGTGGCGCCCTGGCCGCGGGCTGCGCCCCTGCTCGCGGCAATGCTCGTGCTCGGCGCGCTGGCGCCGGCGATCCCGGCAGCGGCCGACCGCCTCGCCCGCCGGCCGTACGTGGAAAGCGCCCGGGAATCCTTCGCCGCGTGGCGAGCGGTCATTCCGCCGTCGGCCACCGTGCTCTACCCGAACGACGCCCCGCTGCTGTGGTTCGCGCTCGGGCGCCCGAGCTACCTCTCGCCGATGCAGACCGTGGGCATCACCTTTTCCGAGCGCGCCGCCGTCGAAATGCGCCGGCGGGCCGCCGCCATCGACACCTACTACCCGAGCGCCGCCTCGCTCACGTGGATGGCAACCGACCCCGGCCCCCTCGGCCTGACGCCCGGGTCGCTGGCACGCCTGTGCACCGCACGCGGGCTGGATTTCGTGGTCGGCCACGAACCCCTGCCGATGCGCCGCCGCATCTACCCGCGGCTGCTGCCGGACCCCAACCTGTATCTGTACGACTGCCGGGATGCGGGGACGGGGGCCGTCGCGAACTGACGCAGGGCGTCATGGGCGCCCCGCCGTTTGCACCGAGCCGGGACCGACGAACGGCAGGAAACGGCCGACGAGCGGCCTGGCGCCGACGGAACAGCGATCCGGCAATTCTGGCATGCAACTTGCTTATCTCCGGATCACGTACGGGACTTCCCTCACGCGATCGTTCGAACACTCAATTGCCCATCAGGAGACTGAGATGAAGACTGCACAGAAAGGTTTCACGCTGATCGAGCTGATGATCGTCGTGGCGATCATCGGCATCCTCGCCGCCATCGCCATCCCGGCTTACCAGGACTACACGATCCGCTCCCAGGTGACCGAGGGCCTCAACCTCTCGACCTCCGTCAAGGCCGCCGTCTCGGAGACCTTCCAGAGCAACGGCTCCTGGCCGGGCAACAACACCGCTGCCGGCCTCTCCGCTGCCACGGACATCAAGGGCAAGTACGTCACCGGCATCGCGGTCGGCGCCGGCGGCGTGATCACCATCACCTACGGCGGCCAGGCCAACGGCCTCATCAGCGGCCAGACCCTCGGCCTCAACCCGTACACCAGCGCCAACGGCGACGTGTCCTGGGTCTGCGGCGACCGCGGCACCTCGGGTACCAGCGGCCTCACGCTCGCCTCGGGCGCCACGTCTCTCAGCGGCAACCTGACCGCCAAGTACCGCCCCGCCAACTGCCGCGCGCCCTGATCCGCGCTCCACGGCAGACCGGGCGCCACCTCGCGGCGGCGCCCAACCCCGAAGCCCCTCGAAAGAGGGGCTTCGGCTTTCCGGGCCTCGAGAGACATAACCCCCGGGCGAGCCCAGGTTCGCCATGACGTCATGACGCTGCACCGCGGCTTCTCGCTGATAGAACTGATGATCGTCGTGACCATCGTCGGCATCCTCGCCGCCGTGGCCATCCCCGCCTACCAGGACCAGACGATCCGGGCTCAGGTGGCGGAAGGGCTGAGCATCGCGGCCTCGGCCAAGTCGGCGGTCTCGGAGGCCTACCTGAGCTCGGGCGCGTGGCCGTCCGACAACGCGGCGGCCGACCTCGCGCCGGCAAACGGATTCAGCAGTCGGTACGTGCAAAGCGTCGCCATCAGCGCCGGCGGAGTCATCACGGTGACGTTGGGCGGACAGGCCAACCCCGCACTCCATGGCAGGACACTGGCCCTGACGCCCGCCCGAGGGCCGAACGGCGACGTCTCCTGGCTCTGTGGCGCCGGGACGCTGTCGGGCCTGTCGGGCTTTTCCGTCGCGCCCGAAGCGGCCCCGCCCGCCAACGGCGGAACCGTCGCCCTGAAGCACCGG
>JBIIDW010000085.1:0-7331 GCA_044238215.1 Steroidobacteraceae bacterium | reverse complement strand
CTGTGCACCGGAGGCGATGGCGGGCACGCCCGAGAACTGCGCCGCCGTGATCGACGCGACCTTGACCTTGCGGCCCTTGGCGTCGTAACGCACGAACCCGGCAGGCAGCATCACCCGGCGGCCGCCGCCGTCGAGTTCCACGTCGAGGTAGCGGATCTGCGGTTCGGCCTTGTCGATCCAGACGTCGCGCACCACGCCGGCCGCGGCGCCGTCGAGGCCGACGACCGTCATGCCGCGCGGATCCGGGTCGCGCGCCGCGATGCCCCAGCCCTCGACGCTGCTGATCGGAACGATCATCGGCGAGCCGTCGAGCATCCGCTCCGGGTCGTCCTCGCGCTCCGCCCAGGCGGCCGGACCGACGCCGTCGAGCATCGGGTTGCCGGTGGGGTCGAGCGGCGCGCCCACATCGGGGCCGTAGCGATCGTCCCAGCCGACCTGCCGCGCTGCCACCGGACGGCGGTCCGCGCTGCCCGCGCGAGGCACGTCGATCGTGCGGCCGTCGGGACGGACGAAGGTCTTCGGGCACGGCACCGGCGGCAGGCCCTCGACCGTCACGGGATTGCCGTCGCGATCGGTGCGGTGGGTGTCGAGCGGATATCCCTCGCGCTTGTCTTCGCGGTGGAGATACCAGATCAGCCCGAAGAAGAAGATCCAGAAGGCGTACAGCGCCACCTGGGCGGTGTCGACGTACTCGAGGAACGCGTTGGATTCCATCTTTGCCAGTCTCCCGTTGAGTCGAATCTAGGCCTGCGGTTCCTGCTCAGCCGGGCATCTCGGCGAGGCCGAGCCGAGTGCCCGCGTTGCTCCCGCCGCGCTGCGCGCCCACGCGCACCAGCGGACCGATCGCGACCAGGGCCGCGAACAGCAGGAGAATCTCGAAGTGATAGACGAACATGTAGCCGGTGGACGGCGCCGCCAGCGCCGGGCCGAGCGTTCCGGACAGCGCGAGCGAGCCGATCGCGTTGCAGGCCGCGCCGCCGAGGGCGATCGCGAGGCCGGCGGCCGTGGCCTGCACGGCGCCCCATGCGCCCAGTGCGAGGCCGTTGTCGTGCGTGCGCAGCGACATCGCAGCCAGCAGGGTGCCCACCGAGAACAGTCCGCCGCCGAAACCCACGAGCGCGGCGCCGGCCTGGAACAGCGTCGCGGAAGCGAGCGGCCCGGCGAAGACGACCGCGGCGAAACCCGGGACGCCGGCGAGCGCGCCCCAGGCGGCCACCCGGATCGGGTCCGCACCGAGGCGCAGCCGCCAGCCCGACAGGCCGAAGGCGAGCAGTGCGCCGCCGGCCGACAACGCTGTCAGCTGGCTGGTGGAGCCGACCGCCATGCCGAGGATCTGGCCGCCGTAGGGTTCGAGGAGCACGTCCTGCATGCTGAACGCCGCGGTGCCGCAGCCCAGCGCGACCAGCAGCCTTCGGGTGCCCGAAGCGGCGGTGAACTGCCGCCATGCCACGGCGAAGGGCAGGGCGTCGGCGGGCGCGTGCGCCAGCGCCATGTTGCGCGGCTCCTGCTTCCAGAGCGACACGACGTTGAGCACCAGCGTGACGACCGCGGCGCCCTGGATGACCTGGATCAGGCGAAGGTGGCTGTATTCACCCGCGAGCAGCGTGCCGAAGGCCAGCGAGGCGCCGACCATGCCGACCAGCAGCATCACGTACATCAGTGCGACGACCCGCGGGCGGCGGGACTCCGGGGCGAGGTCGCTGGCGAGCGCGAGGCCCGCGGTCTGCGTCGCGTGCATGCCGGCGCCCACCATCAGGAAGGCGACGGCGGCCGCGGCCTCGCCCAGCCATTGCGGTGCGGGCTTGCTGCCGGTGCCGCTCAGCACCAGCAGCGCAAACGGCATGACGGCGAGCCCGGCGTACTGCAGCAGCGTGCCGAACCAGACGTAGGGTACCCGCCGCCAGCCCAGCACGGAGCGGTGGTTGTCCGAGCGGAAGCCCAGCAGGGCGCGGAACGGCGCGAACAGCAGCGGCAGCGCCACCATGGTGGCGACGAGCCACGCGGGCACGTTCAGCTCGACGATCATCACCCGGTTCAGGGTGCCGTTCAGCAGGGCCGTGGCCATGCCAACCGAGATCTGGAACAGCGACAGGCGCAGCAGCCGCGACATCGGCAGGTCGGCGCTCGCGGCATCCGCGAACGGCAGGAACCGCGAGTGCCGCAGCCATTGCGCCAGCGGGTGGCTCATGCGGTGCTGCTCATCGGCCCGAGGCCAGCGCCGCGTCGCCGGCTGCGTGGCGCGGCCCGGCGCCGCCCTGCAGGCCGCCCTGGCGGCGGGCCATGCGCAGTTTCCAGAAGAACTGCAGCGCGTTGACGGCGTAGGTGGCGTAGGCGGCGAGCGCGAGCAGCATCTGGCCGCGCAGGCCGAGCGCACCGGTCGCCAGCGCGACGAGGTAGGCCGTGTGCAGGCCGATCACGGCCATGCTGACCACGTCTTCCCAGAAGAACGACGGAGCGAACAGGTAGACGCCGAACACCTCGCGTTCCCAGATCGCGCCCGTGACCATGATCGCGTAGAGGAAGGCGGTCTTGACCACGACCGAAACGGTGGCCGCGGTGGCGCCGTCGCCGGTGGCGAGGCAGTGGAGCACGAGCCAGACGCTGACGAGGCAGGCGAGCAGCTGCAGCGGCGCCAGGATCCCCTGCACCAGCGTCCAGCGCGAACGGTCGCGGCGCAGGCGTTCCTCCGGGGTGTAGAGCGGCCGTGGTGCGGGGCGCGGGGTGCTCGGATTCATCGCGGTCTGCACGCCTCTTCTTATGCGCCTCCGAATCTACGGCCCGGGCCCGGATCTGTCAACTTTAGTGTACGTCAGCCAACATTGACATCAGCGACACGGGTCGATATATATGCGAATGTCCCGAACGGGGGTGATCTGGGTTGCCGGGCCATATCGGCCGTGGGCAGTCTCACCGTCGGAAAAGAAGAAACGTCGGGATGCCTGCCGCCGTCCGGTCGCCATGCCGGGCGTCGACACGCGGGAGTGGCGCGATGACGGATTTCCGGCAATCTGGAGACCAGGCCGATGGTGCGGTGGCGGAACGTGAGGCGGCGCAGTCCCCCGATCGCGGGGCGGGCCGGTCCCGGGCCTCGCGCTTGATCCAGACCATCGAAGGCGAGGTCATCCCCCGGCTGATGCTGCAGTACCGGGCGGGGTTGGGCCTCGCCTGTCCGTCGCCCGGTCCGTCCGGCAGCGACGCCGACGCCACCCAGGTCGTCGAACTCGTCCGCGTGATCCTCGCCGGTCACCCCGACGCGCCGTCAGCCTACGTTGCCCAGCTGCTCGATTCCGGTGTTTCGCTGGAGAGCGTGTACCTCGACCTGCTGGCGCCCGCGGCGCGGCATTTCGGCCAGCTCTGGGAGGACGACCGCAGCGATTTCGTGCAGGTCACCCTCGGCCTGCGGCGCCTGCAGGAACTCGCGCACGAGCTGAGTCCTGCGTTCACCAGCGAACTCAAGCCGACCGAGCCCGGCCGCAGGATACTGCTGGTGCCGGTGCCGGGCGACCAGCACACCTTTGGCTCCGTCATCGTCGCCGAATTCATGCGGCGCGCGGGCTGGGACGTCTGGGACGACCCCTCCGCGTCGCGCGAAGATATAATGCAACTCGTCAGGAACGAGAGCTTCTCGGTAGTCGGGATGTCGGTCAGCTGCGACGCCCGCCTCGAGGGGCTCGCCTCGCTCATCCGTGCGATCCGTCGAAACTCCCGCAACAGGTCGGTCGGCATCATGGTCGGCGGCCGGCCATTCGTCGAACACCCGGAACGCTGCTCGCTGGTGGGCGCGGACGTCACGGCTTCCGACGGCCGCCAGGCCGTCATCCAGGCCCAGCATCTGCTGGCGCTGCTGGCGGACCGCGCATGACGTGGCCCTCCGTCGCCCTGCGGCGCGGCGCTGGTGCGCTGCCGGCGGGGCCCTGACCGTGCGGCGCGCGGGCAGAGGCCGATGAAAGCCTTCAAGTCACCCCGCAAGGCGCTCGCCGGGCTCGCGCCGGACACGCTGGCCGCGGTCGTCGTCTCGTCCTCCGACGTGGCGCTGGTGCTGGACCGGAAGGGCACCATCCGTGACGTGGCCTTCGGCAGCGACGAACTCGCCGAAGTGCTGGGCAACGGCTGGGTCGGCAAGCCGCTGGCGGAAGTCGTCGGCGTGGACAGCCGCGGCAAGGTCGACGCCATGCTCCAGGGCGACGCAGCCGCGGCCGGGCGGCCGCGCCAGGTCAATCATCCGGCCCGCGACGGCTCGCAGGTGCCAGTCAGTTACGCCACGGTGCCGCTCGGCGACGACGGCCGGCTGCTGGCCCTCGGCCGCGACCTGCGGCCGGTCGCTACGCTGCAGCAACGCCTGATCCAGGCCGAGCAGTCGCTCGAGCGCGATTACTCCCGGCTGCGGCACGCCGAGACGCGCTACCGGCTGCTGTTCCAGGTCGCCTCCGAGCCTGTGCTCATCGTCGACGCCACCACGCAGCGCGTGGTCGACGCGAATCCGGCCGCGGCGCAGCTGCTCGGCGAAGGGGCGCGCCGCCTCGTCGGCCGCGCCTTCCCGGAAGGCTTCGATGCGGCGAGCACCCAGTCGCTGAACGAACTGCTCGCCACGGTGCGCGCGACCGGTCGCGCCGAGGAACTGCGGGTCCGGCTCGCGCAGGGCGAGCGCAGCTTCCTGGTCGCCGCGTCGCTGTTCCGCCAGGACAACACCTCGCACGTGCTGCTGCGCCTGTCGCCGCTGCGCAACGACGCCGCGATCGCGCACGTGGTGGGCGATCACTCGCGGCTCGCCGAGATCATGGAGCGTCTGCCGGACGCCGTGGTCGTGACCGCGCCCGACGGCCGCATCCTCACCGCCAACCGCGCGTTCCTCGACCTCGTGCAGCTCGCCACCGACGAGCAGGCGCGCAACGAGTCGCTGGACCGCTGGCTCGGGCGGCCGGGCGTCGACCTCGGCGTGCTGATCGCCAACCTCAAGCAGCACGGCGCGGTTCGGCTGTTCGCGACGACGCTGCGCGGCGAGTACGGCGCCGCGGCCGACGTCGAGATCTCGGCGGTGTCGGTGCCCGACGCGCCCACGCCCTGCATCGGCTTCACGATCCGCGACGTGGGCCGGCGGCGGGCCGGCGAACCGCGTGCGCTGCGCGAGCTGCCGCGCTCGGTCGAGCAGCTCACCGAGCTGGTCGGCCGCGTGTCGCTCAAGGAGCTCGTGCGCGAGACCACCGACGTCATCGAACGCCTGTGCATCGAGGCCGCCCTCGACCTCACTCGCGACAACCGCGCCTCGGCCGCCGAGATGCTCGGGCTGTCGCGCCAGAGCCTCTACGTGAAGCTGCGCCGCTATGGCCTCGGCGACCTCGAGTCGCAGGACGGCGAGGGCGTCGCGGACTGACTGTAACGATTAATTGACATCAGTGAGTGTCATGGCTATTTTCCAGTCATGGCACGCCCAGCCAGCACCCTGTTTCGCGAGGCCCGCCCGGCGGTTCCCTCGGTGCTGGAACTGCTGAAGCCCGTCACCTGGTTCCCGCCCATGTGGGCGTTCGTCTGCGGCGTCGTCTCGTCCGGCGTTGCGCCGGCCGGCCGCTGGGGCACGCTGATCTCCGGCGTGCTGCTCGCGGGTCCGCTCGTCTGCGGCACCAGCCAGGCCATCAACGACTGGTACGACCGGCACGTCGACGCGATCAACGAGCCGCGCCGGCCGATTCCGTCCGGGCGCATCCCCGGACGCTGGGGCCTCTACATCGCCGTCGGCTGGACGGCAGTGTCCCTGCTGGTCGCCGCGCTGCTCGGGCCGATCGTGCTGGCCGCCGCCGCGCTGGGGCTGCTGCTCGCATGGTGCTACAGCGCGCCGCCGGTGCGCCTGAAGCGCAACGGCTGGTGGGGCAACAGCGCGGTCGCAATCAGTTACGAGGGGCTGCCGTGGTTCACGGCGGCAACCCTGATGGCCGGCGCAGTGCCCGACGTGCGCATCCTGCTGCTTGCGCTGCTCTACAGCGTGGGCGCGCACGGAATCATGACCCTCAACGACTTCAAGTCGGTCGCGGGCGACCGGCGCATGGGCGTCGGCTCGCTGCCGGTGCGGCTCGGCGTGCCTGCCGCCGCTGGCGTGGCCTGCGGCGTGATGGCCGCCGCGCAGGTCGCGGTGATCGCGCTGCTGCTGGCCTGGGGCCGCCCCGTTCACGCGGGAATCATCGGCGTCCTGCTGGCGGGGCAGTGCGCAATGATGGCGCGGCTGCTGCGGCGGCCGGCCGAACTCGACGTCTGGTACAACGCGTCCGGCGTGCCGCTCTACGTGCTCGGAATGCTCGTGAGCGCCTTCGCGGTCCGGACGCTGGTCGCAGGGGGGGCGTGATGGAACAGGCGGAGCGGAACATGGGCTGGCTCGGGATCTTCCGGCTGGGCCTGGTGCAGGCAGCGATCGGCGCCGTGGTCGTGATCACCACCTCGACGATGAATCGCGTGATGGTGGTGGAGCTGGCGATGCCGGCGCTGCTGCCTGGGCTGCTGGTCGCGCTGCACTACTTCGTGCAGGTGCTGCGGCCGCGGCTCGGCTACGGATCGGACGTCGGCGGGCGGCGCACCCCCTGGATCATCGGCGGCATGGCAGCGCTGGGCGCCGGCGCCATCGGCGCCGCGCTGGCCACCGCGCTGATGTCGACGAACCCGGCCCTGGGCATCGCGCTCGCGGTGCTCTCCTTCCTCGTCATCGGCCTCGGCGTCGGCGCCTGCGGCACGTCGATGCTCGTGCTGATGTCGACCTCGGTGCGCCAGGACCGGCTCGCCGCCGCGGCGACGGTGACCTGGGTCATGATGATCGTCGGCTTCATCGTCACGACGGTCTTCGCGGGCAAGCTGCTGGATCCGTTCTCGCTGACGCGCCTCGTCGAGGTCACCGCCGGCGTCTGCGCCGCCGCGCTCGCGGTCACGGCGCTCGCCGTCCACGGGATCGAGGGGCGTGTCGCCCGGCCAGCGCGGCTGGCGACGGCCGACGCGGCGGAACCCGCGTTCCGCGACGCGCTGCGCCAGGTGTGGTCGGAGCCGCACGCGCGGCGACTGGCGAGCTTCATCTTCGTCTCGATGCTCGCGTACAGCGCCCAGGACCTGATCCTCGAACCGTTCGCCGGCGCCGTCTTCGGGCTGACGCCGGGTGAGTCGACGCAGCTGTCGGGCCTGCAGAGCGGCGGCGTGCTGCTCGGCATGCTGGCGGTCGCGCTGGTGTGCACGGCCGGTTCGCGCTGGCGCATCGGC
Organism: Steroidobacteraceae bacterium; assembly: GCA_044238215.1. GTDB lineage: Bacteria > Pseudomonadota > Gammaproteobacteria > Steroidobacterales > Steroidobacteraceae > UBA964. The sequence goes on along the minus strand of JBIIDW010000085.1, from coordinate 101 downwards.
TCGCTGCGCACCTGGACGATCGTCGGCTGCGTGGCGTCCTCGCTGCTGCTGGTTGCGCTCGCCGCGGCGAGCTTTGCCGGCCCCGGCTGGCCGCTGCGCCC
>JBIIDW010000084.1:0-7349 GCA_044238215.1 Steroidobacteraceae bacterium | reverse complement strand
CGGCTGCTCGGCTTCCCGGAGACGACCGGCCTCACCGCCCCGGCCGCAGGCTGGACCTGACACACCCACGGAATCCCAGACATGAACGCCGTCCCCGCCGCCGCCACGCCGCCCGCCGCCACGTCACCGGCCGACCGCCTGGCGCCGGTGTTCGCCCAGTACCCGATCGAAGTCGTCGATGCCGAGGGCGTCTGGCTGCACACGCGCGACGGGCGCCGCATCCTCGACCTCTACGGTGGCCACGCCGTGGCCGCGCTCGGCTACAGGCACCCCGGCTGGACCCGCGCGCTGACCGGGCAGGCGAACGCCTGCAACTTCCAGAGCAACGCCGTGCCGATGGACGTGCGCGTCCGCGCCGCGACGCGGCTCACGCGCTTCGCTGGCGGCGCGTTCGACAGCGTGTTCTTCGTCAATTCGGGTGCCGAGGCCAACGAGAACGCGCTGCGCATGGCGTTCCGCATGACGCGGCGTACGCAGGTTGCGGCGATCGAGGGCGCGTTCCACGGCCGCACCGCCGCGGCTGGCGCCGTCACCTGGGGCGCCGACCGCAAGTGGTATGAGTTCCCGCGCGCGCCGTTCGACGTCGGCTGGATCCCGCGGCGCGACGTCGCCGCGATCCCGCGCGTCGTCGGCGCGGACACCGCAGCCGTGATCGTCGAGCCCGTGCAGGGCGTCGGCGGCGCCTTCGACATGGGCCGCGAGTTCCTCGCCGCGCTGCGCGCCCGCTGCGACGAAGTCGGCGCGCTGCTGATCTTCGACGAGGTGCAGATCGGCGTCGGCCGCAGCGGCTGGCCGTTCGCCGCCAACATGTACGGCGTGCTGCCGGACATGATCACGACCGCCAAGGCGCTCGGCAACGGTTTCCCCTGCGGCGCGCTGCTGATGCAGCCGCGGGTGACCGCGGCGCTGCAGCTCGAGGGCCTCGGCACCACCTTCGGCGGCGGCCCGATGGCCTGCGCCGTGATCGAGGCCGTCGTCGAGGCCATCGAGTCCGAGGGGCTGATGGACAACGTGCGCAGCGTCTCCGCGCTGATCCGCGAGCGCTGCACCGTGGGGCCCGTCACCGGCCACCAGGGCGCGGGCTTCCTGCACGGCCTCATCTGCAACCGCCCGGCCAAGGAAGTGCAGAAGGCCCTGCTGGCGCGCGACATCCTCGCCGGCACCAGCGGCGACCCCAACGTGGTCCGGCTGCTGCCCCCCTACACCCTGAACGCGGAGCACGTCGAGCTGCTGCGCGAGGCATTGTCGTCACTATGAGGCGCTTCATCGACCTCGCCGACCTGAGTCGCGAGGAAATCCTCGACCTCATCGCCCTCGCGCGCCGGCTCGAGGCGCATCCGGAACCGCAGGCGCTCGCGGGCCGCATCCTCGGGCTCGTGTTCTTCAACCCCTCGCTGCGCACGCTGTCGTCGTTCCAGGTCGGCATGATGCGCCTCGGCGGCAGCTCGTTCGTGATCACCCCCGGCCAGGGGACATGGCAGCTCGAGACACGCCTCGGCGCGGTGATGAACGGCGTGGCCGCCGAGCACGTGCGCGAAGGCATCCCGGTGCTCGCCGGCTACTGCGACGCGCTCGGCATCCGCGACTTCGCCGAGGGCAAGGACCTGGCGACCGACCTCGCCGAGACGCGCTTCAACGCGATGGCCTCGGTGGTCGACAAGCCGCTGATCAACATGGAGTCGGCGATCAACCACCCCTGCCAGGCGCTCGCCGACTGGAAGACCATGGACGACCTCGGCGTGCCGCGTCGCGCGAAGTTCGTGCTCAGCTGGGCCAACCACCCACGCGTCACGCCGATTGCCGTGCCCTCGGCCACGGTGCACATGGCCGCGCACCGCGGCATGGACGTGGTCGTGCTGCGGCCCGAGGGCTACGCGCTGCCGAAACAGGTCATGGACAAGGCGCGCGCCGCCGCTGCCGCCGCCGGCGGCTCGGTCACCGAAACCGACGACCGCGCGGCAGCGCTCGCCGGCGCGCACGTGCTCTACGCCAAGGAGTGGGGGTCCACCACGCACTACGGCGACGCCGCGGCGGACGCGGCGCTGCGCGTCGGCCTGCAGGACTGGTGCGTGCGCGAATCCTGGTTCGCCGCCGCCGACCCCGCCTGCCGCTTCATGCACTGCCTCCCGGTCCGCCGCAACGTCGCGGTCGCCGACGAGGTGCTCGACGGCCCGCGCAGCGTCGTGCTGCGCGAGGCCCACAACCGGCTCACGGCGCAGATGGCGGTCCTGCACCGCCTGCTCGCCCGCTGAACCGACGCCCGCCCGCAGCCCCCACCGGAGACCCGACCGAGATGATCATGCACCGCACCGACCCGGCCGCCGCCGTCCGCTCCCTGCGCAGCGCAGCGCCGTACATCCGCCTGTTCAAGGGCAAGGTCTTCGTCGTCAAGGCCGGCGGCGCCGTATTCGGCGACGCCGCCGCCACGCGCGCCCTGATCGAGCAGGTCGCGATCCTGCATTACTTCGGCGTACGCGTCGTGTTCGTGCACGGCGGCGGTCCGCAGCTGACCGAGATCACCGAGCAGCTCGGCGTGCCGACGCGCATGGTCGAGGGCCGGCGCGTCACCGACCAGCGCTCCATCGACGTCACCTCGATGGTGCTCAACGGCCTGATCAACACCCGCATCCTCGGCTTCTGCCGCGAGCTCGACATCGACGCCGTGGGCATCAGCGGCGTCGACGCCGGGCTGATCCGCGCGCACAAGCGCCCGCCTGTCCGCGTGCAGAGCACCGGCGAAACGGTCGACTACGGCTACGTCGGCGACATCGACCGGGTCGACGTCACCGTGATCCGCAAGCTGCTCGACGCGGGCCTGATGCCGGTCGTCAGTCCCCTCTCCTGCGACGAGTCCGGCACGCTCCTGAACATCAACGCCGACACGGTCGCCTCGGCGATCGGCGCGGCGCTGGGCGCCGAGAAGCTCGTGCTGTGCACGGGCGCACCGGGCATCCTCGAGCGGGTCGAGGACCCGACCTCGATCATCTCCTACACCGACCTGCAGGGCCTGAAGCGCCTGCGCGACGAAGGCCGCATCGTCGACGGCATGCTGCCGAAGGCCAAGGCCATCGAGGACGCGATCCGCGGCGGCGTGCGCCGCGTGCACGTGATCTCCTACAAGGCGCCCGAGGGCATCCTCGCCGAGGTCTTCACGAACGAGGGCACGGGCACGCTGGTGGTCGCCGACGTCAACGCGCTGGCCCCGGCCGAGCTCGCCGCCGGAGCGCCGTGACGCGGCTCTGGGACAAGGGCGCGCCGCTCGACGCGCGGGTGCTCGCCTACACGGCGGGCGAGGACTACGCGCTCGACGAGCGGCTCGTGGCGCACGACGCGCGCGCGTCGATCGCCCACGCGCGCATGCTCGCCGCGCAGGGCCTGCTGTCCGCCGCCGACTTCGAGTCGATCCGCGACGGGCTCGAGCAGCTCGCGGCCGCGCACGCGCGGGGCGACTGGCGCATCGCGCTCGACGACGAGGACGGCCAGACGGCCCTCGAGAAGCGCCTGACCGCGCTGATCGGGCCGGCCGGCGGCCGCGTGCACCTCGGTCGCTCCCGCAACGACCAGGTGCTGACCGCGCTGCGCCTGTACCTGCGCGACGCCATCGAGCAGCTCGCCGCAGGTGCGGCCGAGGTTGCCGACGCGCTCGACCGGCTCGCCGCACGCCAGGGCGACGTGCCGCTGCCGGGCTACACGCACATGCAGCAGGCGATGCCGAGCTCGGTGCGGCTGTGGGCCGGCGGCTTTGCCTCGGAGCTGCGCGACGACGCGCACGGGCTGCGGCTGGTGCACCGCCGCGCGGGGCGCAGCCCGCTGGGCTCGGCCGCGGGCTACGGTACGCCTGGACTGCCGCTCGACCGCGCCGCCACGCAGCGCGAACTCGGCTTCGCGGAGGTGCAGGAGCCGGTCACGGCCGTGCAGCTGTCGCGCGGCAAGGCGGAATCGCAGCTGCTGTTCGAGATCGTGCTGCTGATGCAGGACCTCGGCCGCTTCGCCGCCGACGTGCTGCTGTTCTATACCCAGGAGTTCGCGTTCGTCGCGCTGCCCGACGAGTTCACGACGGGCTCGTCGATCATGCCGCAGAAGCGCAACCCCGACGTCTTCGAGCTGGTGCGCGGCCGCACCGCCACGGCGCAGGCCTGCCTCGCCGAGGCGCTCGGCATCTTCGCCAAGCTGCCCTCCGGCTACCAGCGCGACCTGCAGCTGCTCAAGCTGCCGCTGTTCCGCGGCATCGACCTGGCGCTCGCCACCACCTCGATCCTGGTGCCCGCGATCGACGCGATGCGCTTCCGGCCGGAGCACATCGGCCTCGACCCCTCCATCCACGCCGCCGAGCGCGCCAACGCGCTGGTGGTCAGCGAAGGCATCCCGTTCCGCGAAGCCTACCGGCGCGTCGGCGCAGAGCTGAAGGCCGCCGCCGCGGGTGCCGCCGCGGGTGCCGCCGCCGAAGCCACGCCGGCCACCGCGGGCAGCAGCGCCCACGAGCGGCCACGGTGAACGACGTGCGCGCGATCTGGCACGCGGGCGCCACGCTGGAGGCGATGCGCGCGTTCTGCCGCAACACGATGCAGGAACACGTCGGCATCGAGCTCGTCGAGCTGGGGCCGGACTTCCTGCGCGGCACGATGCCGGTCGACCACCGCACCTGCCAGCCGATGCGCCTGCTGCACGGCGGAGCCTCCGTCGTGCTCGCCGAGACCCTCGCCAGCGTCGCCGCCAACATGGTCGTGAATCCAGAGACCGCGGCGGCCGTCGGGCAGGAGATCAACGCCAACCACCTGCGCGGCGTGCCCGAGGGCGGCGGGGTCACGGGCATCGCCCGGCCCTACCACCTCGGCGCCACCAGCCACGTTTGGGGCGTCGAGATCGCCAACGCGCGGGGCCAGCTCGTTTGCGTCTCGCGCGTCACCATGGCCATCATCCGCAGGCGCGCCTGAGCGCCACCGTCGCCGCACGCAAGGAGGACCGCCCATGACGACCACCGTCCCCGCGACCGGAAACCCCGCCGTCGACCCCGGCCTGGTCACCTACACGCACATCGTCTACGCGCTGCACGCGCTCAGCGTGCTGATCGGCATCACCGGGCCGGCGACGATCATCGGCAGCTTCATCTTCGGGCTGCCGTCGATCATCGCCGTGATCATGAACTACGTCCGCCAGTCCGACGTGCGCGGCACCTGGCTCGAATCGCACTTCCGCTGGCAGATCCGCACGTTCTGGTTCTCGGTGCTGTGGATGCTGCTCGCCGGCATCGTCTCGGCACCGCTGGTGCTGCTGTTGGGGCTCGGCATCCTGACCTTCTTCCTGGCCGCAGCCATCGTCGGGATCTGGGTGCTCTACCGCGTGATCCGCGGCTGGCTCGCGCTTCGCGACGGCAGGCCGTTGCCGCTGCCCGCATGACGCGCGCGACCTTTTCGACGGCGGCCGGCCTCGCACTGGCGTGCATGGCCCTGGCAGGCTGCGGCCAGACCGGGCCGCTGTACCTGCCCGACGCCAGCGGCGAAGTCGTCACGCGGCCTGCGCCGCAGGCTCCCGCGCCACAGCCAGCTGCGCCGCCGCCAGCTGCGCCGCCGCCATCCGCGCCCCGACCACCCGAAACCCAGCCGCCCCGCGCGTGACGCCGTGAGCGCCGCCGCGATGTCGCTGGGCGCGACGGCACCGACGGCGCTCCGGGCCGAACCGGACGTATTCGAGGCGCTGCTGCCACTGGACGGCGCCCGCATCCTCGAACTCGGCTGCGGCCGCGCCGAGTTCACCCGCCGCATCGCCCGGACCGGTCGCGACCGGCGCGTGCTCGCGCTCGAGGTCGACGTGGTCCAGCACGCGCTCAACGCCGCGACCGGCGACCTGCCCAACGTCGAGTTCCGGCTCGGCGGGGCCGAGGCGATCCCTGCGCCGGACGCGAGCTTCGACGTCGCGCTGATGTTCAAGTCGCTGCACCACGTGCCAGTGGCGCTGATGCCCCGCTCACTGGAGGAGATCCGCCGCGTGCTGGTGCCGGGCGGGCTGCTGTACGTATCGGAACCCGTCTATGCCGGCGACTTCAACGACATCGTCCGGCTGTTCCACGACGAGCGCGCGGTGCGCCAGGCGGCGTTCGACGCGGTCAGGGCCGCGGTCGGCGCCGGCCGCTTCGAACTCGTCGGCCAGACCTTCTTCGACGCGCCGGTGCGCTTCGCGGATTTTGCGGACTTCGAGGCGAAGGTGATCGGCGTCACGCACACCCGGCACGTGCTCACCCCGACGGTGCTTGCGGAAGTCCGCTCGCGCATCGAGGCGCGGCGGAGTGCCGACGGCCTGCGCTTCGCACAACCTTTGCGCGTCGACCTGCTGCGGCGCCCGGCGGGCAGCTGAGTCAGGGTTTTCCCCGGTTGGCGGCGCCCACGACGCGCCTATCATCGCCCGCATGTCATGTTGCGGGCGCAGTGCGGGAACAGCCGGCGCGCGGCGGCGGCGCGCCGCCGCGTGGATGCTGGTCGTCCTCGGCGTCGTCGTGCTGCGCGGCGCGTTGCCCTGCCACGATGCCGACGGCAACCCGGCGCGATCCATCGACCGGCTGATCGCCTCGACACTGTGCACGACGGGGTACGCGTCGCCATCGCCGCCCGACGCGCCGCTCGCACCGGACGGCGGTTCGTCGACGGCGACCACCGGTTGCCTGCACTGCGCGAGCGGCCAGGGCCTCGCGATCGTGGTCGCGTCGCTCGGCATGCTCGCCTTCGCGCGGCGGCAGCCTGCCCCGGCGCCGGGCATCGGGGCACCGGAGGTAGCCGCCCGGCTGCGACGCCGCGCCTCGGGCCCGCGCGGGCCGCCGCCCCCGGGCCTGCACGCAACGCAGTCCTGACCCGCATCGCAGCCGACGGTCAACGACGGCGATATAATGCGGCGCCCGGCACTCCCGGGCCGCAGGGCTGTCCAACCCTGCGCAACGTTCGATCGGATCCCGTATCCCCCTGAGGAATCGATTCATGAACCCTGAGAACAAGCTGACCCGCCGTCACGTCCTGGGCGCCTCGCTGCTCGGCCTGTCCGCGATCCCGGTGGTCGCCGAGACGGCGCTCGCGCAGGCCAAGCCGGCCGCCGCGCCCGCTCCGGCCGCGAAGCCCGCCGCCGGCAGCCTGCCGGTCCTGAGCCCGACGGAGCCCGCCGCGAAGGCGCTGGGCTACATCGAAGACGCCAAGAAGGTCGACGCGAAGGCGAACCCGAACTACAAGCCGGGCCAGCACTGCGGCAACTGCCTGCAGTGGGCCGACAAGGATCGCAAGGTCGCGCTCGCCAAGTGCAACCTGTTCCCCGGCAAGCTCGTCAAGAACCCGGGCTGGTGCAAGGTCTGGGTGCAGGCCCCCGGCGTC
>JBIIDW010000083.1:0-7368 GCA_044238215.1 Steroidobacteraceae bacterium | reverse complement strand
GGCCGACTGCTTGCCGATGACGTTGAGCACGCCGCAGGAGGCGCCGTCGAAGCCCATTTCCGAGGAGTTGTAGCCGATGTCGAGCACGGTGCCGCGGACCAGCGCCTCGATGTCGACCCAGGCGGAGGTGGTCACCTCGCCGGCGACGACCACGACGCCGGTCTTGACCAGCGTCTCCACGGCGACGCGCGCGCGGGTGTCCTGCGCCAGGATGCCGTCGAGGATGGCGTCGGAGATCTGGTCGGCGACCTTGTCCGGATGACCTTCGGACACGGACTCGGACGTGAACACGTAGCTGTTCGACATGCGCTGGCGGGCTCCCCGGGGAAAGGCGCGGATTATAGCCGGCCGCAGGCCCGGCGGCACGCCATTGCGCGCGGCATGGGTCACGTATCAATTGAACGGGCGTCAGGCGTGGTGGACAATGCGCGCCTTTTCCGCGCCCGGAAGGCCCCCGCAATGCCCACTCGCCGAGAACTCGCCAACGCCATCCGGGCCCTGTCGATGGATGCCGTGCAGAAGGCCGCGTCCGGGCACCCGGGCGCGCCGATGGGCATGGCCGACATCGCCGAGGTGCTGTGGCGCGAGGTCATGGACTACAACCCGGCGAACCCCGGGTGGGTCGACCGCGACCGCGTGGTGCTGTCGAACGGCCACGCCTCGATGCTGCTCTACTCCGCGCTGCACCTCACCGGCTACCCGGTCACGCTCGACGAGCTGCGCAACTTCCGCCAGCTCGGCTCGCGCACGGCCGGGCACCCCGAGCACGACCTGGCGATGGGCATCGAGACCACCACCGGGCCGCTGGGCCAGGGCTTCGCCACCGCCGTCGGCATGGCGCTCGCCGAGAAGATGCTCGCCGCGCAGTTCAACCGCCCCGGCCACGAGATCGTCGACCATCACACCTACGTGCTGCTCGGCGACGGCTGCATCATGGAAGGCATCTCGCACGAGGCGGCGTCGCTGGCCGGTACGCTGGGGCTCGGCAAGCTGATCTGCCTCTACGACGACAACGGCATTTCGATCGACGGCCACGTCAGCGGCTGGATGGCCGACGACACGGCGAAGCGCTTCGCGGCCTGCGGCTGGCAGGTCATCCGCGACGTCGACGGCCACGACGGCGATGCGGTCGCCGGCGCGCTGCGGCGCGCGCGCGCCAACCGCCGGCAGCCCACGCTGATCTGCTGTCGCACCGTCATCGGCTGGGGCGCGCCGAACAAGCAGGGCAGCAAGTCCACGCATGGCGAGCCGCTGGGCGCCGATGAGGTCGCGGCCACCCGCGAGGCGCTGGGCTGGCCCCACGAGCCGTTCGTCGTGCCCGACGGCATCCGCGCCGCCTGGGACCAGCGCGAGCGTGGCGCGCGCGCCGAGAAGGCGTGGAAGCGCCGGTTTTCGCGCTACCGCAAGGCGCACCCGGAGCTCGCTGCCGAGTTCGAGCGCCGCAGCCACGGTGTGATGCCGGCGCAATGGCCGGCGCTGCGCGAGGCCGCGCTGGCCGCTGCCGCTGCGGTCACGGCGCCGCAGGCGACCCGCGCCTCGTCGCAGGTGGTCCTGAACGCGATCGGCCCCGGCATGCCCGAGCTGCTCGGCGGCTCCGCCGACCTGACCGGTTCCGTGAATACGTGGCGCAAGGACTCCCGCGCCGTGACCCCCGACGACGCGTCCGGGAACTACGTCTACTACGGCGTGCGCGAGTTCGCGATGACCGCGATGATGAACGGGCTCGCCCTGCACGGCGGGTTCGTGCCCTACGCGGGCACCTTCCTGGTGTTCTCCGACTACGCGCGCAACGCGGTACGGCTCGCCGCCCTGATGCACCAGCGCGTGCTGCTCGTCTACACCCACGACTCCATCGGCCTCGGCGAGGACGGCCCCACCCACCAGCCGATCGAGCACCTGGCGTCGCTGCGGGCCATGCCCAACCTCAGCCTCTGGCGGCCCTGCGACGCGACCGAGACGGCCGTGGCCTGGGGCGCCGGCATCGACCGGCGCAGCGGCCCCACCTGCCTCGTACTCACGCGCCAGGCCCTGCCGCAGCAGTCGCGCACCCCGGAGCAGCTCGCGGCGGTGCGCCGCGGCGGCTACGTGCTGATCGACGCGGAGGGCGGCGCCCCCGACGCGATCGTCATCGCCACCGGTTCCGAGGTCGCGATCTGCGCCGAGGCCGTGCGCGGGCTCAACGCGGCTGGGCGCCGCGTCCGCCTCGTGTCGATGCCCTCGACCGACGCGTTCGAGGGGCAGGACGCCGCCTGGCGCGAGTCGGTGCTGCCCGCGGCCGTGAAGCGCCGCGTGGCCGTCGAGGCGGGGGCGACCCAGTCCTGGTGGCGCTACGTCGGGCTCGACGGCCGGGTGCTGGGCATCGACCGGTTTGGGGCCTCGGGCAAGGCCGCCGACCTGTGGGCGCATTATGGAATGACGGCTGCGAACGTGACCCGCGCCGTCGAAGCGCTGCTCGGGAATTGAGAGAATCGGGCCTCGATCCGCGAACGATCCATCCAAGGGGACAGGAAACATGGCAATCAAGGTGGGCATCAACGGCTACGGTCGCATCGGTCGCAACGTGCTGCGCGCGCTTTACGAGGCGAACCGCACCGCCGACCTCCAGATCGTCGCGATCAACGACCTCGGTGACGCGCAGACCAACGCCCACCTGACCCGGTACGACACGGCCCACGGCCGCTTCCCGGGCACGGTCTCGGTCGACGGCGACTCGATGGTCGTCAACGGCGACCGGATCCGCGTGCTGGCGGAGCGCGACCCGGCGAAGCTGCCCTGGGGCCAGCTCGGCGTCGAGTACGTGTTCGAGTGCACGGGTCTCTTCGCCAACAAGGAAAAGGCCTCGAAGCACCTCGAGGGTGGCGCGAAGAAGGTCGTGATCTCCGCCCCGGCCGAGGGTGGCGTCGACGCGACGGTCGTGTACGGCGTCAACCACAATGTGCTCCGCCGCGACATGACGGTGATCTCGAACGCCTCCTGCACGACCAACTGCCTCGCGCCGCTGGTCAAGCCGCTGCACGACACGATCGGTGTCGTCAACGGCCTCATGACCACGATCCACGCCTACACCAACGACCAGGTGCTCACCGACGTCTTCCACAAGGACCTGCGGCGCGCACGCTCGGCGACGATGTCGATGATCCCGACCAAGACCGGCGCCGCCGCCGCGGTCGGCCTCGTGCTGCCCGAGCTGAAGGGCAAGCTCGACGGCTTCGCCGTGCGCGTGCCGACCATCAACGTCTCGATGGTCGACCTGACCTTCGTGGCGAAGCGCGCCACCAGCGTCGAGGAGATCAACACCGTGCTCCGCGAGGCCTCGCAGGGCGCGCTCAAGGGCGTGCTCGCCTACAGCGACGGGCCGCTGGTGTCGGTCGACTTCAACCACGACCCGCACAGCTCCACCTACGACGCCACTCTCACCAAGGTGATCGACGGCACCACGGTCAAGGTCTGCGCCTGGTACGACAACGAATGGGGCTTCTCCAACCGCATGCTCGACACCGCGCTCGCGTGGTCGAAGGCCGGCTGAGGCGCCCGCCGTGCCGGTCCTGCGCATGGCCGACCTCGACCTGCGGGGCAAGCGGGTCCTCATCCGCGAGGACCTGAACGTCCCGGTGGCCGACGGCAGGGTGACCAGCGACGCGCGGATCCGCGCGTCGCTGCCGACCATCCAGCTGGCCCTCGAGAAGGGCGCCCGCGTGATCCTGATGTCGCACCTCGGCCGCCCGAAGGAGGGCGTCCCCGAGGCGGAGTTCTCGCTGGCGCCCGTCGCGGAACGGCTCTCCGAGCTGCTCGGCCGGCCCGTGCCGCTGCGCACGGACTGGCTGGACGGTGTGGACTGCGCGCCCGGCGAGGTCGTGCTGTGCGAGAACGTCCGCTTCAACAAGGGCGAGAAGAAGGACGACGAGGGCCTGGCGCGGCGCATGGCCGCGCTCTGCGACGTCTACGTCATGGACGCCTTCGGCACTGCGCACCGCGCGGAGGCCAGCACCCACGGCGTGGCGCGCTTCGCGCCGGTGGCCTGCGCCGGTCCGCTGCTGGTCGGCGAGCTCGACGCCCTCGAGCGGGCGCTGCGTCGTCCGGCGCGGCCGTTGGTCGCAATCGTCGCCGGATCCAAGGTCTCCACCAAGCTCACCGTGCTCGAATCCCTGATCGACAAGGTTGACAAGCTCGTCGTCGGCGGCGGCATCGCCAATACCTTCCTCGCCGCGACCGGCGTCGGCGTCGGCAAGTCGCTGCACGAGGCCGAGATGCTCGACATGGCCCGCGCGCTGATGGCCAAGGCGAAGGCTCGCGGCGTCGAGATCCCGCTGCCGACCGACGTGGTCGTCGCGCGCGAGTTCGCTGCCACGGCGCACGCCGACGTGCGCGACGTGGCGGCGGTGGCCCCCGACGAGATGATCCTCGACATCGGTCCCGATACCGCGGAGCGGCTCGGCGCCATGCTGCAGCAGGCCGGCACGATCCTCTGGAACGGTCCGGTAGGCGTGTTCGAGTTCGACCAGTTCGGCGAGGGCACGAAGGCGATCGCCCAGGCCGTCGCGAGGAGCGCGGCGTTCTCGCTGGCGGGCGGCGGCGACACCCTGGCGGCGATCGAGAAGTACGGTGTGGAGGAAGGCATCTCCTACATCTCCACGGGCGGCGGCGCCTTCCTCGAGTTCGTCGAGGGCAAGACGCTGCCGGCGGTGGCCGTGCTGGAGGCGCGCGCCGCGGGCTGAGCCGCGGGGTACAATCCCCGCATGCTCCGCAGAACCAAGATCGTGGCGACGCTCGGTCCCGCCACGGACGACGTCGACGTACTCTTCGACATGTGCCGGGCGGGCCTCGACGTCGCCCGGATCAATTTCTCCCACGGCGGTCACGCCGATCACCTCAGGCGCCTCGAGCTGCTGCGCGAGGCCTCGCTGCGAGCCGGCCGCCCGGTGGGCGTGCTGGGCGACCTCGCCGGCCCGAAGATCCGCATCGAGAGCTTCCGCGAGGGCCGCGTGCGGCTGGTCGAGGGGCGCTTCTTCACACTCGACACCGACCTCGATCCGGCCGCGGGCACGGTCGACGCCGTCGGCGTGGCCTACAAGGAACTCCCGGCCGATGTCGCTCCCGGCGACACGCTGCTGCTCAACGACGGACTGATCGTGCTCGAGGTGACGGCGATCGAGGGCAACCGCATCCGCACGCGGGTCGCGGTCGGCGGCGAGCTGTCGAACCGCAAGGGGCTCAACCGCAAGGGCGGCGGCATCTCGGCACCGGCGCTGACCGACAAGGACCGTGAGGACATCCGCTTCGCGGCGCAGCACGGCGTCGACTACCTCGCGCTGTCCTTCGTGCGCGACGGCGCCGACGTCGAGCTGGCGCGCTCGCTGCTGCGCGCGGCGGGGTCCGACGCGCGGATCGTCGCCAAGATCGAGCGCCACGAGGCCGTGGCGAATCTCGCCGGCATCATCGACGCCTCCGACGTGCTGATGGTCGCGCGCGGCGACCTCGGAGTGGAGATGGGCTACGCCGCGCTGACCGGCCTGCAGAAGACGATCATCGAGCAGACGCGCAACCGCAATCGCGTCGTCATCACCGCGACGCAGATGATGGAGTCGATGATCCAGAGCCCGATGCCGACGCGCGCCGAGGTCAGCGACGTCGCGAACGCCGTGATGGACGGCTCCGACGCCGTGATGCTGTCTGCCGAGACCGCGGCCGGCAACTACCCGGTCAAGGCGGTCGCCGCGATGGCCGAGGTCATCGAGGGCGCCGAGACCTACCAGCTGTCGAACCCGCGCTACCGGCAGCGCGCCGAGGGCAGCTTCACGCACACCGACCAGGCGATCGCCAACGCGGTGATGTACACGGCCAACCACATGAGGGTGCGCGCCATCGTCGCGCTGACCGAGTCTGGCTCGACGCCGCTGTGGATGTCGCGCATCCGCTCCGACATCCCGATCTACGCCCTGACGCGCCACGAGCGGACCCGGCGGCGGGTGACCCTCTACCGCGGCGTCTACCCCGTGTCCTACGACGTGCCGCCGGACGGTGACCAGCACCTCTACCGGTCGATCTTCGGCCTGCTGCTCGACCTGCGGCTCGTCGACGAGGGCGAGCTCGTGATCCTGACGAAGGGCGAACTGTCGGGCGTGCAGGGCGGCACCAACGCGCTGAAGATCCTCGAGGTGAGGCGGCAGGCGTGAGGCGGCAGGCGTGAGGCGTCGGGCTTGAGGCGCCGGCTCGGCGTCGCGCTCGGGCTGGTCATGGCGGTGCCGGCGTCGGCGGCGCTGGCGGCGTGGCTGCTGCTGCGCGGCTCCCTGCCGCAGCTCGACGGCGAACGCGCGTCGGGGCCGGGCGGGCCGGTTGCCGCCGTCACGCTGGAGCGCGATGCCGCGGGCGTGACCACCGTATCCGGCCGCTCGCTCGACGACGTGGCATGGGGCCTCGGCTTCGCGCACGCCCAGGACCGCTACTTCCAGATGGACCTCGCGCGGCGGCTCGCCGCCGGCGAACTCGCCGCACTGGTCGGCGCGGCGGCCGTGCCCCAGGACCGGCGCGCGCGCCCGTTCCGCTTCCGCGCGGTGGCGCGCCGCGTGCTCGCGGAGGCCAGCGACGCCGAGCGCAGCTGGCTCGAGGCCTACGCAGGTGGCGTCAATGCCGGCCTGGACGCGCTGGGGGTGCGACCCTGGGAGTACCTGCTGCTGCGCACGGCGCCGCAGCCCTGGCGTCCGGAGGACTCCGTGCTCGTGCTGCACTCGATGTGGTGGCAGCTGCAGCACGGCGATCTCGAGCGCGACGCCATGCGGCGCGCGGTGCTCGAGGACGTCCTGCCGCGCTTCCCGCAGGCGCTGGCACTGCTGTATCCGAACCGCAGCGAATGGGACGCGCCGAACCCGGGCGTCGGCGCGGCCTTGGCCGCGGCCGGCGGGGCCGGGCCTTCGGCGATCCGGCCCGCGCTGCCGCCGCCCGAGCTGCTCGATCTGCGGCGCACGCCGCCGCGGCCGGTCCGCGCCGCGGCGACGGGCTGGCCCTCGGCCGCTGGCGACGCCGACCCGCGCGCCAAGCCTGGCAGCAACGCCTGGGTGGTCGCCGGTGCGCGCGCCGCGGGAGGCGCCGCGCTGGTCGCCAACGACATGCACCTGGGGCTCGGCGTGCCGGCGGTCTGGTACCGCGCCGAGCTGCGCGTCGCCGACCCGCAGCCGGGCGCGGCGCAACGCCGCTACGCCGGCATCACGCTGCCGGGGCTGCCCGTGCTCGTCGCCGGCTCGAACGGCGAGGTGGCCTGGGGCTTCACCAACAGCTACGGCGACTGGGTCGACGTCGAAGCGCTGCCTTGCGATCCCGCGGCACGCACCTACCAGCGCGCCGGCGCGCGACGGGCGTTCGCGCGCACGATGG
>JBIIDW010000082.1:0-7382 GCA_044238215.1 Steroidobacteraceae bacterium | reverse complement strand
TCGCGCCCGGCCGCCCCGTGATCGCCCCGGACACGCTGGGCAACGGCGACTCCGCGCCGCCCGAGCCGGCCGCGCCCGACATCGCCTACTACGCAGACTCCAGCCTGCGCGTCATGGACGCACTCGGCATCGACAAGGCTGACCTCTACGGCAGCCACACGGGCGCGCACATCGTGGCCGAGATGGCGATCGCGCGGCCGGACCGCTTCGGCCGGGTGATCCTCGACGGCATCGCGATGTTCAGCCCCGAGGAGAAGCGCGACGTGCTGGCGAACTACGCGCCGGCGGTGCAGCCCGACTTCTTCGGCGGCCACTTCCACTGGGCCTGGAACTTCGTGCGCGACCAGGCCTGGTACTTCCCGTACTTCCGCCGCGACGTGGCGCACCTGAGGCTCACGGATCCGCCGTCCGCCGACGTGCTGCACCGCACGGCCGTCGAGGTGCTGAAGTCGATCCGGACCTACCACCTCGCGTACCGTGCGGCCTTCGCCCACGCGGATCGCGAGCGCCTGCCGCTCGTGCGCCTGCCCACGCTGGTGATGGCCGACGACACCGACCCGCTGCGCGCCGGTGTCGACGTCGCAGCCTCGGTGCTGCCGGGTGCTCTGAAGACGATCCTGCAGGACTCCGCTGCTCCGGACGCGCTGGCGCGCAAGGCTGCGCTGTACGAGCGGTTCCTCGATCAGGGCACGCTCTAGCCGTTTTCCGCCGGCGCGTACTCGCAGGCGATCGCGGCGGCGTACGCGGGCGCCGCCTTCATCAGGTCGACGACCCGCGCGTGCAGTTCCGCCGCCGGCGGCAGCGGCGACGGCTGCGCCGCCGCGCGGGCGCGCTGCCACCACGGCGACCACAGCGCCGCGTCGCGCGCATGGTGCCAGGCCCGCCAGAGGTGCGTGCCGTCCACGCCGGGGGCCAGGTCGGGTGTGTGCCGCTGCAGCCATTCCGGAAGCGGCAGCGTCCGCGGCGGCAACGGATCGACGGCACTGACGAGCCGCGGCCGGGCGGTCCCGCGCGCGCGAACCACGTCGAGCACGCGCTGGCCCAGCGGTCCGGCGACCGCGTCGAAGTCGTCGAAGCCGACCCGGGCGAGGGCGGTCGCGAGGTGATCGGCAAGCGATCCCAGGGCGCCGGCAGGATCGCCGCCCGGCCAGGGACCGCTCTCGCCGTGGCCCGGGAGGTCGATGCACAGGCGCGGACGGTCGGCGTATTGCGGCGCCCAGCGCCGCTCCATCGCGGCGGCTGAGCCGCCGGCGCCGTGCAGCAGCAGCAACGGTCGATCGACGCCGTCCCGCCTGGCACGCGCGTGCAGGCGCAGGTCGCCGCCGTCGAGCCAGGCGGAAGCGAAGCGGCCAGCGGGAGCGACCTGCGCTCGCGACGGCGCGGCAGCCGTTGCGCTGCCCCAGCGCTCGAGCAGCGCCGCCGCCACGCAGGCGTAGCGCTCGGCCGGCGCCGGCCCGGGGTGCAGCACGCCGAAGTTGGCGGGCAGGCCCGCCGCGATCATTGCGTCGGTCGCGCCGAGCACCGCACTCGACGGCCAGCGCACCAGCAGCGCCGGCACGGTGACCTCGCGGGCCCGCTCCACCCGCTCGTGGTAGAACGCCGGCCGATAGGCCCAGTCGTAGCGTTCGCCGGCACGCAGGTAGTCGAGCAGGAAGTCCTGCATCACGCCGATCGGCGGCAGGTCTCGGTCGAGCCTGGCCGAGGGCCGCCGGTCGCACCACGGGAAGAACGCGAACAGGTCGCGCACCATGGTCCACGTCGTGGCCAGGTGGCTGCCGTCGTCGCGCGGCGCGAGGTCGGGGAAATAGCTGCCGACGATGCGCTCCGTCTCGTCGGCGTCGAAGTGCCCGGCGGAATCGAGCACCAGCAGCGCCACCCGCTGCGGTGCGCGGCGCGCCAGCGCGATCCCGAGCTGGGCGCCGGTCGCGGCGCCGTAGACCGCGCAGCGCCCGATGCCGAGCGCGTCGAAGACCTGCAGGAAATCGTCGAGGTATTCGTCGAGCGACTCCGGGCGGTGATCCGGGGCGTCCGACAGTCCGTAGCCCGGCGTGTCGATCGCGTGGACGGTGAAGCGCTGGCGCAGCGCGTCGGCCATGGGCATGACGGCCCGGCCCGACAGCGGCGACGGATGCAGCAGCACGACGGGCGGGCCGCTGCCGCCGGAGTGCACGTGGATCTGACGCTGGCCGACGGTGATGAAACGGGGGGTCACGGTGCCTCGGTACTCGGGCTAGGATGGCTGCCAATATCGCCGACGGAGCCCCGCGATGTCACTCGTCACGCCTCTCAAGCGCACGGCCATCATCGTGCGCGACATGGACGCGTCGCTGCGTTTCTACCGCGACGTGCTCGGCCTCAACGTCTGGCTGCAGGGCAGCCACGGCGCCGAACTGCCGGCGCTGCACAAGCTGCTGGGTTCGCCGCCCTGCACGACGCGCTGGGTGATCCTGCAGTCCGGCAAGGTCGACTGGGGGATGGTCGGGCTGTTCGAGCTCGACGCGCCGGCGCCGCCGGACGATTCGCACGCTGATCCTCGTCGCGCCAACCGCGGCGAGGCCTGCCTGGTGTTCCACACGCCCGACGTCGGCCGGGTCTACCGCGGTGCGCGGAGGCTCGGCCTGCCGATCGTCTGCCCGCCGACCCGCCTCGAACTCGCCGGACACGGCGTCGCCTCGAAGGAGATGACGATCCGCGATCCCAACGGAGTGCTGCTGAATTTCATCCAGAACGTCGAGGGCGGGAAGGTCGGGCTGTCCAACCGCTTCCCGGGGCTCGCCCGGCGCCGGCGCGCCGCGGCGCCGGTCAGGCGCCGTAGCGCGGCAGCGGGGCGGGGTCGATCGGGATGATGGTGGCCTTCAGTTCGGTGAAGAACTCGAGGCTGGCGTAGGGGCCGTCGCGGCCGATGCCCGACTCCTTGAACCCGCCGAACGCGGCGCGCAGCTCGCGCATCATCGGCGTGTTCACCCACACCGTGCCGGCGCGGATTTCCCGCGAGCAGCGCATGACGGTGGTCAGGTCATCGGACCAGACGTAGTTCACGAGACCGAACTTCGAGTCGTTGGAGATCGCGATGGCCTCGTCCAGCGTGTCGAAGGTCAGGAAGGTCGCGAAAGGCCCGAAGATCTCCTCCTGGCACACGCGCGCGTCGTTCGCCGGCGCCATCACCGCCGTGGGCTCGATGAACCAGCCCTTCGCGAACTGGTCCGAGCGGCGGCCGCCGGTCAGCAGTCGCGCACCGTCGGCGCGGGCTACGTCGACGTAAGACAGCACGCGCTCCATGTGCTCGCGGAAGGCGAGGGGGCCGATCTCGGTGTCGGACGACATCGGGTCGCCGAGCCGGACGCGCCGCGAGCGCTCGACGAAGCGCTCGATGAACGCATCCGCGATCGAGCGCTGCACGAGGATGCGCGAGCCGGCGAGGCACTGCTGGCCGTTGTTGCCGTAGATCCCGGCCAGCGCGCCGTCGAGCGCCCGGTCGAGGTTCGCCGACTCGAAGATGATGTTGGCGGACTTGCCGCCGAGTTCGAGCGCGACCGGCTTGAGGTTGCGTCCGGCGGTGGCCGCGATCGCGCGGCCGGTGCCGGTGCCGCCGGTAAAGCCCACCATGTCGATGCCCGGGTGCGAGACCAGCGCGTTGCCGGTGACGGCGCCGCGTCCGTTGACGAGGTTGACGACGCCCGGCGGGAGACCGGCCTCGTGGAAGATCTCGACCATGCGCCGCATCGACAGCGGGGTGTACTCCGAGGGCTTGAGCACGCAGGTATTGCCCCAGGGGATGCAGGTCGCAACCCGCATCGAGGCCAGCGCCAGCGGCGCGTTCCACGGCGCGATGCAGCCGGCGACGCCCTTGGGCTCGCGGGTCACGTAGGTCAGGTAGCCCTTGGTCTGGGTGTAGGTCTCGCCGTGCATGGTGCTGGCCACCTCGGCGAAGAACTCGAAGTTGCGCGCCATGCGTTGCACGTGGCCGCGCACGCTGCGCAGCGGCAGGCCGGTGTTCAGGCACTCCAGGTAGGCCAGCTCCTCGGCATTGCGGCGCAGGTGGTCGCGGATCGAGTACAGCACGTCCTTGCGGTCGTTGATGTCGAGCCGCGGCCAGGGGCCGTTGTCGAACGCGCGCCGCGCCGAGCGGACCGCCGCGTCCACTTCGTCGGCGTCCGCTTCGCGAAGCTGGCTGATGACCTGCTCCGTGGTCGGGTTGACGACGGCGATGTCGTGCCCGCCCGGGCGCGCCGCCACCGGTTCCCCGTCGATCAGGCTGGTGACGTGCGGGTTGACGGGAAACTGGCGGGTGATCGCGATGTCGGTCATTCGGTTCTCCAGGCGCAGGCGACGAACCACGGCAGGGAGCCCGCGGCGGCGGGCAGGCTTCCGACGTGGATGCAGGCGGGATCGAAGCCCGCCGCGAGCAGTTCGGGCTCGAGTTCGGCGGACGCGTAGGCTTCCCAGTAGGGCTCGTTGTTGTGCAGGGTGTCCCAGGAGAGTTCGAACCTGCGGAACTCGCCGAGGCCGCGGAACCGCAGCGGCACGTCCTGGTGCACGCAGACGCCGCCCGGGGCGAGCAGCCGATGGCTCTCTCGCAGCATGCCACGGCGGGTCGCGTCGCTGATCTCGTGCATCATGTTGTGTGAGACTACGAGATCGAAGTGCCGGTCCGGAAACGTGGTCCGGGCGCAGTCCATCTGGTGAAAGTGGACGGCTGCGCCCATGGACTCGGCGCGAGCGTGCGCGTATCGCAGCATTCCCGAGCCGACGTCGATCGCGTGCACCTCGGCCTCCGGGAAGGCAACGGCGTACGGCACGCTGGCTGAGCCCGCCGAGCAGCCCATGTCGAGGATGCGCCGCGGCTGCAGCGCCGGAAACCGCTCGCGCAGGAAGCGCTGCACGTGCGCTGCCTTGGCCGAACGCGTAGAGGTTGCCGCCGGCCTCGTACAGCGCCCCCGCCGAGCAGTCGTCGTCACCGAGGTCCATGGCGTAGCCGCCCGTCTGCAGGTGGATGTCCACCGCGGTGACGCCGCGCGGCGGCGTGAACGCCGGATCCAGCGTCAGGCTGCCGCGCCGCGCGGGCGACGCCATCAGTCGACGCGCGGTGTCCGCGAGGCGTCGACGCTCCCGGAACACGCTGTCGCCGACGGCCACCCACATCTGCTCCTGGGCCGCGCGCGCCAGCGAGGACCACGCCCGGTAGGCCGGGTCACCCTCCATCGCCTCCCGGATCTCGGCGCGGGTCCCGGGGCGGTGACCGTGGCGGGCCTCGAAACCCGGTGCGACCACCGCCTCGAACAGCGCCTCCTGCGAGGACCGCAGGCTGCGGTTCAGGGCCTGCTTGAAGGCGACCACGAACTGCTGCCGGGCGGCCTCGTCGGCCGTGGGCACCGGCAGCATCTCGTGGCGCAGGCTGCGGACCATGGCTCAGAACTTGTAGCTGGCGGTGATCCCGTACTGCCGCGGCTTCGGCAGCGTGACCGCGAACGCGCGGGTCGACAGCGAGCCCGGACCGGTCAGACCGCGCGAGTCGATGTAGCGCAGGATGTCGAGCCCGGTGTCGTCGTCGTTGAGGTTCTTGCCCCACACCGACAGGCTCCAGTTCCCGCCCTCGAGACCGATGCGCGCGTTGAGGTAGGTGCGGGCCCCGGTCTCGGCAAGGTTGTGGATCTGCGCGAACTTCGAGCCTTCGTACACCACGTCGCCGCCCAGGGTCAGCGTCATCCCGTTGGCCAGCGGGATGCCGTAGCTGCCGATCAGGTAGCCGTTCCACTCCGGCGAGCGCGGCGTGCGCTTGCCCGCCACGTTGCCGAACTCACGGTTGTCGAGGTCGCGGATCGCCTGGCAGGCGGCCGCGGTGGCGCAGCCGGTCGGGTTGGTCGGCGAGAGCGGGTTGAAGACGGCGGCGGGCCGGTTGCTGTAGAGGTTGGCCTGGTCGACGTTGACGTATTCCTTGATCTTCGCGTCGACGTAGGCCGCACCCATGCTGACGTCGAAACGATCGGTGACGCGGGCCGTGAGTTCCAGCTCGATACCCTTCGAGTTGGTCTTGCCGACGTTGTCGATGTAGGAGTTCAGGATGATCTGGCCGGCGGCGTTGGTTCCCGAGATGTTCTGGGTGAGCTGCTGGTCGGACAGTTCCGTGTCGAACAGCGTCACCGACAGGAAGGCCCGGTCGTCGAGCAGGCGCATCTTGGCGCCGAGCTCGTAGTTGGTCGATTCCTCTTCGTTGTAGGCCAGGCCCTTGCCGATGGCGGCGAGCAGCGGCTGCACGGTGGCCGCGTTGAAGCCGCCGGGCTTGTTGCCCTGGGCGTAGTTGGCGAAGAAGGTCGTGTCCTCGTTCAGCTTGTAGCGCACCGTCACGCGCGGCTTGTTGCTCTTCCACGAACCCGTCAGCACGGGCGAGGGCGTGCGGGTCGTGGCGTTCGTGGCGAAGGCGTAGCTGGCCTGCGACTTGTCTTCCTCGGCGTGGCGGAACTCCGCCGTCGCGGTCCACTGGTCGTTGAAGTCGTATTCGACGCCGGCGAAGATCGCGCGGTTCTCGACGTCGCGGTCCGCGATGGCGGCGGCACCGTTGGGCACGATGCGGCCGTCGGGGAACGCCTTGTCGTCGCGGGTGAAGTCGTCGCTCTGCTTGAAGAAGTACACGCCCGCGGTCCAGCGCAGCGCACGGTCGCCCGGCGAGCGGATCCGTAACTCCTGCGAGAAGTCGTTGCGGTTTTCCTCGTTGAAGCGCCAGAACGCGCCGCCGTTGCGGAACTGGCGCGTCAGGTCGCCCGCGGCGCCCGCCGCCGGCGGCGGCAGCGGCACCGTGAACGACGGCGGCAGGAAGTCGAGGCCGCCGAAGGCGTCGTAGCCGCCGTAGCTGACGTCGATCTGGACCTTGTAGTCCTCGTAGCTGTATGCGGTCACCGACGTGAGTTCGTAGCCGCCGGCGAATTCGTAACTGGCAGTGAGCGCGGCGCGCGTCCGCTCGCGGCGCGTGCCGGGCTCGGGGAACAGGTCGGTGCGCTGCTGTACCGTGAGCTGATCGATCGGCAGCACCTCGCCGCAGTAGTAGCCGTTGGAGCGCGGCAGCGCGGTGCTGCGCAGCTGGCAGTTGTTGAACTGCCGTCCCTGCAGGCCGATGGCGATGGGGCCGTCCTCGTCCTTGCTGTAGGTGAGCAGCCCGGTGATCTCCAGGCCGTCCAGCGGCGTCCACAGCACCTTCAGCGTGGCGGCGTCGGTCTGCTCGGCGCCGAGGTCGTCGCGCTGGTCCAGGCGGTTGTCGTAGAAGCCGGCGATCTCGGTGTGGGTCGCCGCCGCGTAGTAGTACAGCTTGCCGTCGACCACCGGCCCCGAGACGTAGGCGGTGGCATCGCGCTGGCCGTACTGCCCGTAGGTGAGGCTGACCTTGCCCT
>JBIIDW010000081.1:0-7429 GCA_044238215.1 Steroidobacteraceae bacterium | reverse complement strand
GGGAATGCCGCTGTCGAGCGAGATCTGGTAGTCGAAGGCATTCGGCCGGTTGGCGCGCATCCGGTCGGCGATGTCATAGGCCAGGATCGACGCCTGCGTACGCAGGTTGGCGTTCATCGTGTTCTTGAGCCCGACCACGTGCATGCCGGCGACGCCCAGCAGGCCTATCGCGAGCAACAGCATCGTGACCAGCACCTCGGCGAGGCTCGTCCCCTGCTGGCGGATACCACGGGACAGACGCGCTGCAGGACCGGGGGACCGCATGTGTCACCCGCAGGCCTGTTCCACGGAGGTCAACTGGCCGGTCGCGCGCAGCGTGACCAGTCGACCGGCCTTGCCGTCGCAGAGCCTGAACGAACTGGTCGACCCGCCCGTGGTGTCGGGCACGAAGCTGGCGACGAACCCCGCACCCGTGAACCTGAGCGAGGAGACCCCCGCCACGCTGTCGAGCCTCGCGCTGCCGCCGGCACCGGCCTGCCCGGTGCGCAGCACCGTGTCGCCAGGGCTGTCGAAGACTCCATCGTTGTCCACGTCGAGCCACACCGTCAGGCCGGCGCCCCACTCGTTGGTCTGAACGGCAGGACTCACCGCCGAAACCCCCACGGAGCGGCGTCGGCGCACGGCCTCTGCGCGCGCGAAATACATGGCGGCCACGAACTCGTTCTCGAGTGCGGCCACCCGGACGGAAGACACCAGGGAGCGAAAGCCGGCGACGCCCGCAGTGAGCAGGATGCTGGTCAGTGCCACCGTGACCAGCAGTTCGACCAGCGTGAACCCGCTCTCGTGGCCTGCCTGCCGGCAGGTCGCGGGCATGACCGACCCGGTTTGTGCTGCGCCCCCGTCCAATCCCAGATCCGTTGATGTGCTGACGACCGTACGTAATTTAACGGCGCTGCCGGGTGCAGGCTGGAATCCTCTTGCGTTTTCAGAGGATTATGAGAACTGCCGCACACGCGGCAGAGCCCCGGCGGACGGCCGCGGCAGGTCGCTAGCGACGGTCGCCCGGCGCGTCCAGCGCGGCCATGATCTCCGCGATGAAGCGCTTGCGCTCGGCGTCGATCGCGGCCCGGGCTTCCGCCGCCGGCTGGTAGCGGTCGACCAGTTCGCGCAGCGGCGTGCCCTGCTGCGACAGCACCGCCTCGAGCACCAGCAGTCGGTCCTTGACCACCCACAATTCGCGCGCCAGCGTCAGGGCCAGCTGCGTGGCGCGGTCGTTGCGGGCCGCCGAAAGGTGGGGCGTGAGATCGCCGCTCATTCGGGCTTGTGTCCGTAGACGTACCAGGGATAGACGCCCGAGACGGCCTGCGAGCGCACGTTGACGAAACCGGCGTCGCGCGCCGCCGCGCCGAGGTCGAGGCTCGCGGCCTCGCGCCAGAACGGCTCGCCGCCGTGCACTGCGAGGTACTCGGCCCAGAACACCGCCTTCTTGTCGAGCACGGCGTAGCGCGTCACGTCGGTGAACAGCACGTCGCCGCCGGGCCGCAGCAGCCGGAAGGCCTCGCGCAGCTGCGCGCGGGCGGCCTCGGCCGGAATCTCGTGCAGCACGATGTACGAGGTGACGAGGTCGAACTGTGCAGGATCGAAGCCTGTCTTCTCGCCGGAGCCGACGAACAGCCGCCAGCGCCAGCCCTGCTCGTTGGCCACCCGCTGCGCGTGCTCCAGCATCCGCGGCGACGGATCGCAGCCCCAGATCTCCGCCTGGGGGAACTCGCGCTGGATCTGCTGCGTGTAGTGGCCGCTGCTGGTGCCGATCTCGAAGATCCGCGCGTAGTCGCGGCGTGGCAGCACCGAGAGGATCTGCCGGCGCTGCGCGAAGATGTCGCCCGGGTAGTTCCGGGCGACATATTCGCGATGCACGAGCTCGCCGTGAACGAAGCCCTGGTAGGGATGACCGTCCCAGCCGCCGGTGGTGCGGTGGATCCAGGCGACGTCGAAGTAGTCGGGGCGCCGCTCGCCCGGCAGCGGCTCGATGGTGGTCGGGCCCTGCGAGAGCGCCTTCAGGCGCGGCTCGATCTCGGGCTGGATCTCCTCGAAGGCGGCTGCAGCCACCCGGCCGTGCTGCACGCTGCTGTACTCGCCGAGCGCGGCGAGCGCCATCGCGGCCGGCGAGTCCGCCAGGGCGGCGTCGACCTGCCGCAGCCGCTCGTCGAGGTCGTCGGCCAGCGTGCGCTCGTCGAGGCCCCGCGCGGTGATCTCGGCGTCGACGCGGGCGCGGAGCTTGCCGCTCTGCACGGCGAGATCCGAAAGGAAGTGCATCGCGGCGCGGCCGCGCTGCCTGAGTTCGAATTCCATGTCCCCGTCACCTCATCCAGCCTGCGCCCTCATGATAGCCGAGCTCCCGCGCGCGTCGCTGTCGGAAAACCACGGGGCGGGGCACGGCCAGAAATCGGTCACGCCGGGACACGGTGCGACGCGCCGCCGGGCACCCCCCCTATGATGGCTCGCGCGTCCGCTGCCACGACGCAGGCCTTGGAGGGCCCGGAGACGATGCGTTACTCGGCCGGTTTCGTTCCACTGGTCCTGGCCCGCGCGGGGGACGGCTCCCAGCGGGCCGCCAACGCCGCGCGTGCCGCGGCGGCGCTGCACGGCCTGCACGCTCGCGACACGGAGCTGCGGCTCGTGGTGCTGCCGGAGGGCGTGCTGTCGGGCGGCAGCGGAGAACTGGGGCCCTGGCCCCAGCCGGCGCTGCTGGCGCCGCTCGGCGCCGCGGCGGCAGCACTCGGACTCTACGTCGCCGCCGCGGACCGTTTCGACGGGCGGCGGCTCGGCTTCGTCATCGGCCCCGACGGCGAACCGGCGCTGGTGCAGCAGGCCCTCGACGGGCGCAGCGAACCGGCCTCGGTCGAGGTCCTGCGCACCCCTCTGGGCGTCCTGGCCTGCCTGCCCGGCGACGACCCGCTGTTCGCCGAGTACGTGCGCATGGCGATGTTCGCCGGCGCCGAGGTGGTCCTGAACCCCTGCGCGGAGCGGCTCGACGCACAGCACCCGGCGCGTCAGCTCTCGCGCGGGGCACGATGCTGGGAAAGCAGCGTGTTCCTCGTCGCCGCCAGCGCTGCGGGGGCGGTCGATGTGGCGGGCTGCCCGGATCCGGGCTTTGCCGGCGTCGGCCTCGGCGGCGTCTGGGCGCCGCAGGGCGCGCTCGTCGGCCCGGTCGATGCCGTGGCGGGCACGGCACGGATCGATCTCGGCGAACTGCGCACGCGGCGCGCCGACCCGTGGATCAACTTCCCGGCGCAGCTGCGCTCGGCGCTGTACGCCCCGTTCTACGCGCGCGCCGCGACGGCGCCACCGCGGCCGGCCGCGGACGCCGCGCCGGCCGGCCCGGCCTACGACGTGCTGCTGGTGCAGGCCCACCAGATCTTCGCGCAGGATCCGGCACGCCGCGACGCGGTCGTCCAGGACAACCTGCGGCGGGCGCTGGCGCTCGCGCGACCGTTCGCCGCGCGTCCGCAGACGCGGCTGGTCGTGCTGCCGGAGTTCTTCCTGCAGGGCTCGCCGTTCTCGTCGTCGCCCGAGTTCTGGGAACGCGTAGGCATCCGCCTCCCCGGTCCCGAGACCGAGGCGCTCGGCGCCTTCTGTCGCGAGACCAACGTGTTCCTCAGCGGCGCGGTGCTCGAGTACGACCCGGACTGGCCGGGCCGGTTCTTCAACACGGCGTTCATCATCGGGCCGGACGGCCGGCTGCTGCTGCGCTACCGCAAGCTGCAGTGCGCCGACCTGAACGGCCTGATGAACGTCACCACGCCCGGCAACGTCCATTCCGACTACGTCGCACGCTACGGCGAGGAAGCGCTGATTCCGGTGATCGAGACCGAGATCGGCACGCTCGGCTGCGCAATCTGCTTCGACTCGAACTGGCCCGAGCTGTGGCGCGTGCTGGCGCTGAAAGGCGTCGAGGTGGTCTGCAACCCGACATCGGAAATCCACAGCGAGCGCCGCCCGTCGTGGTACGCGGCGAAGCGGGCGCACGCCGCCGAGAACGTCTACTACGTGGCCAGCGCCAACGCCGGCAGCGAGCAGTTCGCCGAGAGCGCACCGGTGACGGCCATGAACCGCGGCCACTCCGCGCTGATCGACTTCCACGGCAACCTCGCCAGCTGCGCGGATGGCGGCGGAGTCGTGCCGCTGGTCGGCCGGGTGGACCTCGGGACGCTGCGGCGCGCCCGGGCGAGCACGCAGGAAAACCTGCTCGCGCGCTTCCGGCCGGCCGCGGTGGCCGACGCGTACGCGCGCTTCCCCGGTTTCCCGCTCGACTGCTTCCGCGACGCGCCCATGACCAGCGGCGCCCAGGGCGCGGCCCTCGTGCGCGGGCAGGTCGCGCGCCTGCAGGCAGCAGGCGTCCTCGTGGCGCCCTGACGGCGCCCGGGCGCCTCACGACGCGATCGCCACCTCGTCGGGCACGCGAGCCGCGATCTCAGCCGCCGCGCGCTGCAGCCTCGGTGCGAGCAGCTGCGGGATCGCCTCGGGCTTCACCGCGCGGCGCAGCAGGCGGCAGGCAAGCACCGCCACGAGGCCGCGACGCCCCATGATCGGCACCGCAAGCAGGCCCTCCTTGTCCTGGAAGCCGCGGAACTCCGGGCGGTCCACGTAGGACCGGGGCTGGTAGAACCAGCCCTGGCGCCGCGCCAGCGCAACGTCCTCGGCGATCTGGGCCTCGGTGCGCCCGCCCGCGCCGACGTCCTCGCGCGTGCCCTCGAGCAGCAGATCCCGCGTGGCGTCCGACGCGAACGCCAGCTGCACGATGCCGCTGGCCGTACGCCGCAGCGGCATGTCGATGCCCGCGGTGCTGGTGAAGATCTTGTGGGGCGTGCGCAGGTCGGTGGTGTAGTAGACGCGCATGTGCAGCCCCGACAGCGCGCAGAGCGTCACCGGCCAGCGCACCTCGTCGCACAGCGGATCGACCACGGGTCGCGCGGCCTGCACCAGCGAGAAGTTCGCGTTGAAGCCGGACGTGAGCTGCAGCACGCGCGAGGTCAGGTGGTACCGGCGATCGTCCTCGCGCCGCGCGATGTACTGCAGGTCACGCAGCGTCTCGAGCACCCGGACGGTCGTGGTACGCGGCAGGTCGAGCAGCCGGGCCATTTCCGACACGCGCAGCGCCTGGTGCTGGTTGAGCGCCTCGAGCGCCGCCAGGACCTTGTGCGTGGTGCGGATGATCTGACGCGACTCCAACTGTTCCGGGCCTCCCTGGGGCAACGGGGCTGGAGTCTAGTGCGGCGCGTGCCGGGCGTGGCCGGCCGCGTGAGGTCCACTTCACTGGCCGAAATGCGGTCGGTCGCCCTCCCAGGGGGAGAGTCACTCGTAGCGCAGGGCCTCGATCGGGTTCAGGCGCGAGGCCTTGCGCGCCGGATAGAGCCCGAACAGCACGCCGACGCCCGCGCTGACGAGCAGTGCCACGAGCACGATGTCGGTGCGCACGACCATCGACCAGCCGAAGCGCGAGGCAAGCAGCTGCCCGGCGCCGATGCCGAGCAGCACGCCGATGGCGCCGCCGATCGCCGCCAGCACCAGCGCCTCGATCAGGAACTGCGCGAGGATGTCGGCCGGCTGCGCGCCCACCGCCATGCGTATGCCGATCTCCCGGGTCCGCTCGGTCACCGACACCAGCATGATGTTCATCACGCCGATGCCGCCGACGATCAGCGACACCAGCGCGATGGAAGCCAGCAGCGTGGTCAGCGTCTGCGTCGCCGAGGTCAGCGTGCCGGTCATCTCCGCCATGCTCACCGTGGAGAAATCGTCGTCCTCGTCCGGCGCCAGCCGGTGCCGCTCGCGCAGCAGCGACGCGATCTGCGCGCGCGCCGCCTCGATCGCGTCGCTGGAGACGGCGCTCACGTAGACCGGCCCGCGCACGAACTGCGTCAGCCCGCCCTGGATGCGCGCCTGGAAGGTCGACACGGGTACGAACACCGCGTCGTCCTGGTCCTCGCCCATCCCGCCCTGGCCCTTCTGCTGGAGCACGCCCACGACGATGTAGGGCGCGTTGCGGATCCGGATCACCTGGCCGATCGGGTCGGCGCCGCCGCCGAACAGGTTGTCGGCGACGGTCTTGCCGATCACGGCGTTCTTCGCGGCACCCGCCTGGTCCGACGCGGTGAGACCGGCGCCCCGCGCGATCGACCAGTTGCGGATCGTGAAGTACTCCGGCGTCGTGCCGTAGACGGTGGTCGTCCAGGTCTCGCTCTCGGAGATCGCCTGCGTGCTGGTGCGCGACAGCGGCGCCGCGGCGCGGACCGCGGGCACCTCCGCCTGGATGGCGCGCACGTCGTCCCAGGTGATCGTCGGCTGCGAGCCCATGCCGCCGCGCATGCCCCCGGAGCTGCTGGATCCCGAGAACAGCAGGATCACGTTCGTGCCCGACGCCTCGATCATCGAGCGGATGCGCTCCTTGGCGCCCTCGCCGATCGACACCATGCAGATCACCGCGGCGACGCCGATGATGATGCCGAGGGCCGTCAGGCTGGAGCGCAGCGTGTTGCGCCGCAGGGCGAGCAGCGCGAGCCGCAGGGTTTCGCCGAAGGAAATCATGCGCCGGCCTCCTGCCGCTGGTCGGTGATCACGCGCCCGTCGCGCAATGCCAGCCGCCGGGCGGCGAACGCGGCGATGTCCGCCTCGTGAGTCACGTACAGGATGGTGATGCCCGAATCACGCAGCCCGGCGAGCAGCCGCATGATCTCGAGGCTGGTCACCGAGTCCAGGTTGCCGGTGGGCTCGTCGGCGAGGATCAGCGGCGGACGCGTCACCAGTGCGCGCGCTATCGCGACGCGCTGCTGCTGGCCGCCGGAGAGCTGCGACGGCAGGTGCCCGGCACGCGCCGCGAGCCCGACCCGCTCCAGCGCCTCGAGCGCGCGACGGCGCCGCTCGGCCGGCGGGCAGCGCGCGTAGATCAGCGGCAACTCGACGTTTTCCGCGGCCGACGTGCGCGCGAGCAGGTTGAAGCTCTGGAACACGAAACCGATGAAGCGGTTGCGCACCTCGGCGAGCTCGATGCGCGACAGCCTCGCGACGTCGCGCCCGGCGAGCCGGTAGCTGCCCTCGGTGGGCGAGTCGAGACAGCCGAGGATGTTCATCAGCGTCGACTTGCCCGAGCCGGACGCGCCCGTGACGGCGACGAACTCGCCCGCGTCGATCGACAGGTCGACTGCGCACAGCGCGGCGAACTCCGAATCGCCAGACCGGTAGAGCTTGGTGACGCCGTCGAGTTCGATGAGCGCCATGGCGTCAGAGGATCCGCATGCCGCCCCGCATGCCGCGCGGGCGGCCGCTGCCCGCGTTCGCCACGCCCTCGACGCCGGTGATCACGGCGTCGCCTTCCTTCAGCTCGCCGCCGACCAGTTCGGTAAAGGTGCCGTCGCTGAGACCCAGGCGCACGGTGCGCGACACCGGCTTGCCGTTCTCGAGCACCCAGACCACGCGACCGCCGTCGCCC
>JBIIDW010000080.1:0-7437 GCA_044238215.1 Steroidobacteraceae bacterium | reverse complement strand
ACTGGTGCGGATCTGCACTTCCAGCACGCGTCCGCCCGGGCCGAGCACGGCGGTGTGGATCGAGCGGTAGCCGTTGTCCTTGGGCGTGGCGATGTAGTCCGCGAACTCGTCCGGCAGCCAGCTCCACAGGCTGTGGACGACACCCAGCGCCGCGTAGCAGTCGGGCACCGTTTCGCAGACGACCCGCAGCCCGCGCAGGTCGAAGATGCGGTCGAGGTCGAGGTGCTTGTCCTGCATCTTGCGATGGATGCTGTGCAGGTGCTTCGGGCGGCCGCTGACCTCGACCCGAAGGCCCGCTGCGCCCAGCGATCCGGCGAGCTGCGCGCAGGCCTCGGCGACGTAGCGTTCCCGCTCCGACCGACGTTCCGCGAGCGCGGTGGCGATGCGCCGGTAGGCCTCGGGCTCGAGCTCCCGCAACGCCAGATCCTCCAGCTCCCATTTCACCGACCAGATGCCGAGCCGGTTCGCGAGCGGCGCGAAGACCGCACGGGCCTCGGTCGCCAGCTCCCGTCTGCGCTCGGCGTCGCCGCTGCGATGTGCTGCGCGCAGGCGAGCCAGCTGCAGGCCCAGCCGCGCGACGACGAGCCTTGGGTCGCTGACCACGGCCAGCAGCATCTTGCGCAGCGTCTCGGCCTGGTCTGCGGTCAACCCGGCCGGCGTGTTCCAGCGCGCACCTCGGCCGAACCCCCCGAGCCGCGCGAGCTCCGCGGCGATGCGCAGCGCCGGCTCACCGATCGCACGCCGGTCCGCGGCCGGCCAGTCTTCGGCCGGACGGCCTGACCCGCCCGCTGCATCGTGGAGCATCGCGCCGACGGCCAGGCCGGCATCCTCGGTCAACTGGCCGACGAGCCGGCCCGCAGCCAGGGCGTCATCGAGCCCGGCCGACGCCGTGGCGTGCCCGCGCAGCACCGCGTGCGCAGCATCGAGTGCGCGCTGGATGGGTGCTGGGCAGGTGTCTTCGACGTGCACTGCGGGCTTTCCGGGCGATGCGGCGCGATGGGCTTTCCGGGTATCATACGCGCGGTTTTTCCTTTGATTCCCGCGCCTTGGAACGCGCCCCCCGGCGGCTTGACGTGACGCGATACTCCTCAAAGTCTTGGCGGGCGTTCCGGCCGGGCAGCGCGCCGGCGATCCCGGTCGCGACGCGTGCGCGGCCCGACGAACCGCCTGCCCGGGGACTGCAGGTCGTCTCCGGCCGATGCCGGATACTGGGGCTCGACCCGGGGTCGCTGCGCACGGGCTTCGGCATCATCGACGTCGACGGTCCCGAGCTGCGCTGCGTCGCCCAGGGGCGCATCGTCGTCGCGGGGGCCGCGCTCGCCGAGCGGATGCTGCGCATCCACGCTGGTGTTCGTGAACTTCTCGAGTCGCACGCGCCGGACGAGTGCGCCGTCGAGCGCGTGTTCGTCAGTCGCAACGTCGACAGTGCGCTGAAGCTCGGCCAGGCTCGCGGCGCCGCCCTCGCCGCGCTGGGTGGCGGGCCCGTGTTCGAATACGCGCCGCGCGCGATCAAGTCGGCCACGGTCGGCTACGGTGCGGCCGACAAGACACAGGTCGCGCACATGGTGCGACAGTTGCTCAAGCTCGCGGAGCCACTGACGGCCGATGCCGCCGACGCGCTCGCCGTCGCCCTTTGCCACGCGCAGTCGCGGCGCCTCGGTGCGCTGGGCGCCGTGGCGTTGTCGGCCGGGTCCGTGGGCGCGTCCGGGGCATCGCGGTGATCGGCTCCCTGCGCGGCATCCTGGCCGCGAAGGCGCCGCCCCAGCTGCTCATCGAGGTCGGCGGGGTCGGCTACGAGGTCGAGGCGCCGATGTCGACCTTCTATGTGCTGCCCGCGGTGGGCCAGGAGCTGCGGCTGCTGACCCATCTCGTCGTCAGGGAAGACGCGCACGTCCTTTACGGCTTTGCGACCGAGGACGAGCGCAGGCTGTTCCGCAGCCTGCTCAAGGTCACCGGTGTGGGCCCCAAGATGGCGCTGGGCATCCTCTCCGGTGTCAGCGTGGACGCCTTCGCGAGTTGCGTCGCTGCGAACGACGTGGCGTCCCTGACGCGGATCCCTGGCGTCGGCCGCAAGACCGCCGAACGGCTCGTGGTCGAGATGCGCGATCGCGTCACTGCGCTTGGCGCGCTGCCCGGAGCGCCGCCGGAGGCCGCGGCCGCGGGCGCGGAGTCGGAGGCTTTTGCCGCACTGGTTGCGCTGGGGTACCGGCCCGCCGAGGCGAGCCGCCTCGTCAAGCTCGGGGGCGGCGCCGGCGTTTCCACCGAGGAAATGATCCGCCGTGCGCTGCAGGCGGCCGCCCGCGAGCAGGGCGCATGAGCGGGGAGGGTGACGCGCCATGACGGGCATCGACGAGCGGCTGATCAATCCGGAGGCGGTTCGCGAGGAGGACGCGGCGGATCGCGCGATCCGGCCCAAGCGACTCGTCGACTATGTGGGCCAGCGGCCGGTCAAGGAGCAGCTCGGGATCTTCGTCGACGCCGCGCGTGCGCGCGGCGAAGCCCTCGATCACGTGCTGATCTTCGGGCCACCCGGCCTGGGCAAGACCACGCTGGCGAACATCCTGGCGGCGGAGCTCGGCGTGAGCCTCAGGCAGACCTCCGGACCGGTGCTCGAGCGCCCCGGCGACCTGGCGGCGATCCTCACCAACCTCCAGCCTCGCGACGTCCTGTTCGTCGACGAGATCCACCGCCTGTCGCCGATCGTCGAGGAGGTGCTCTATCCCGCGATGGAGGACTACCAGCTGGACATCATGATCGGCGAGGGACCCGCGGCGCGCTCGATCAAGATCTCGCTGCCGCCGTTCACGCTGGTCGGAGCCACCACGCGCGCGGGCCTGCTGACCTCGCCGCTACGCGACCGGTTCGGGATCGTGCAGCGCCTCGAGTTCTATGGCGTCGAGGACCTCACGGCGATCGTGGCACGCTCGGGCGGCATCCTCGGCGTGCCGGTCGATGCCGAGGGCGCTGTGGGCATCGCGCGCCGCTCCCGCGGCACGCCGCGCATCGCGAACCGCCTCCTGCGACGGGTGCGCGATTACGCCCAGGTCCGTGGCGACGGGCGCATCACCGGTGAACTGGCTTCCCGGGCGCTGGACCTGCTGGAGGTGGACCGCCTCGGCCTCGACAGCCTCGACCGGCGGCTGCTCGCGACGATCGTCGACAAGTTCGACGGCGGGCCCGTCGGGATCGACAGCCTCGCTGCGGCCATCGGCGAGGAGCGCGGCACGCTCGAGGACGTCATCGAGCCCTTCCTGATCCAGCAGGGGTTGCTGATGCGCACGGCGCGTGGCCGCGTCGCGACGCGCAGTGCCTACCTGCACCTCGGGCTGGCCGTTCCCGACCATCGCGCGGCGGGCGCGCTGCCGCTGCTCGAGGGCGACGCGTGACCGGGTCGGCGACGGGTCCGGACGTCTTCAGCTTCCCGGTGAGGGTGTACTGGGAGGACACCGACGCCGGCGGCGTGGTGTACTACGCGAACTACCTGAGGTTCCTCGAGCGTGCGCGCACGGAGTGGCTGCGTGCGCGGGGATACTCGCAGCAATCACTGAGCACGGAGCAGGGCATCCAGTTCATGGTCCTCGGAGTCGGCATCGAGTACCGGGCGCCTGCGCGCCTCGACGACCTGCTGCGCGTCACCTGCGAGCCGCACGTGGAGTCCCGCACCACCGCGCGCTTCGTCCAGCACATCTACCGGGATTCGCCGACGCCCGGACTGCTGGTCGAGGCATCGGTGCGGGTGGTGTGCGTCGACTCGCACACGCTGCGGCCGCGGCGCCTCGCGGGGTACCTGTCGTGACCAGCGGCGGCGACATCTCCATCCTGCGGCTGGTGCTGGAGGCGACGCTCGTCGTCCAGTTCGTCATGCTGGCGCTGGTGGCGGCGTCGGTGGCCTCCTGGACGATCATCTTCCGCAAGCGCGCGCTGCTGGCGACGGCGCGGGGCGGCCTCGAGCAGTTCGAGGCGGCCTTCTGGTCCGGCAGCGACCTCGCCACCCTGTACCGCGGTATCGACGGCCGGGCGGGCGGCGCGGGCATCGAGGCGATATTCCACGCGGGATTCCGCGAGTTCGCGCGCCTGCGGCAGCAGGGCGTTGGCACGCCCGACGTGCTGCTCGAGGGTTCGCGGCGTGCGATGAAGGCCCAGCAGATCAAGGAAGTCGAGCGGCTCGAGCAGAGCCTGTCCACGCTCGCGACGATCGGCTCGACCAGTCCCTACGTGGGCCTGTTCGGCACGGTGTGGGGCATCATGCACGCTTTCGTCGGCCTCGGCGCCGTGCAGCAGGCGACTCTCGCCACGGTGGCGCCCGGCATCGCCGAGGCGCTGGTGGCCACGGCCATCGGCCTCGTCGCCGCGATCCCGGCCGTCGTCGCCTACAACGGCTTCGCTGATCAGGTGGGCCGCCTCGAACTGCGCTACGACGCCTTCATCGAGGAATTCTCGACCATCCTGCAGCGCCACGCGGCCCGGCCCGCAGGTCCGGCGCGGGCGGAGGGCTGAAGTCGTGGCGAAGGTGACGCGCGGCCGCCGGCCGATGAGCGAGATCAACGTCGTGCCCTACATCGACGTCATGCTGGTGCTGCTGATCATTTTCATGGTCACCGCTCCGCTGCTGACCCAGGGTGTCAAGGTCGAGTTGCCCAAGGCTGCGGCCGAGCCCATCGATCCTGCCGACCTGAAGGACCAGCCCCCGCTGGTCCTGTCGATCGATCGCGAGGGCCGCCTGTTCGTCAACCGCGGCGCGCGCCCTGAGCGTCCGCTGGATGCGGCCACGGCGCAGGCGCGCGTCACGGCGGTGCTGCGTCGCTCGCCCGAGATCCCGGTGCTGGTCAAGGGCGATCGTGCGGTTCCCTATGGACGGGTCGTCGAGGCGATGGCCATGCTGCAGGAGGCGGGTGCGAGGCGTATCGGCTTCCTGACCGAGCCGGTAGCCACCGACCGGCGCTCCCGCTGAGGAGGTGGGGTGGAGGAACACAGCCTCGTCGCCCGCTGGCGACCGCTGGGCCTGTCGCTTGCGGCGCATGCCAGCGTGCTCGCCGTGTTCGCCTCGGGCTGGTGGCTGCTGCGCGCACCGCCGGAGGCACCGAAGGTGATGGCCATCGAGGCGTTCGTGGCGGAGCCCACGGCGTTCGCCGGCACGCGGCGTGCGCCTCCCGCTCCCACGCCTCCAGCTCCGGTTCCGGCACCGGCGGCGCCGGAACCGGTCGAGCCCGCCGAGCCCACCCGGTCGGAGCGGAAGGCCGAACTCGAGCGCAAGGCGGCGGCGGAGCGCAAGGCGGTTGCCGACCGCAAGGCGGCGGACCAACGCAAGGCAGCCGACGCACGCAGGGTCGCCGAGGAGCGCAAGGCGGCAGCGGAGCGCAAGGCCGCCGAGGAGCGCAAGGCGGCGGCGGACCGCCGGGCCGCCGAGGAGGCGCGGATCCGCAGCGAACGGGAGGCCGACCTGAAGCGGCAACTCGAGGCCGAGGAGCGTGGCATGGCGGCCCGTGCGAGCGGCGCAGGCGCGCAATGGGCGGCCGCCATCCAGGCACGGATCCAGCGCGCGTGGATCCGTCCGCCGTCCGCGCGCGCGGGCCTCGACTGCACGGTCGCGGTGACCCAGGTGCCGGGCGGCGAGATCGTCGCCGTGCGTGTTCTGCAGTGCAACGGCGACGCCGTCGTGCGCCAGTCGATCGAGGACGCGGTGCTGCGTGCATCTCCGCTGCCGCCCCCGCCGGATCCCGCGCTCTTCGAGCGCAACATCGAGGTACGATTCAGGCCCAATGACTAGCTTCGCAACACGCCTCGCGCTCGCTCTGATCGTCGGTTTCGCTGTCGTGGCCGGCGCGCCCGCCCGGGCGCAGCTGATCGTCGACATCACCTCCGGCGTCACCGATCCGATCCCGATCGCGGTGGTGCCATTCGAACCGGCTGCCGGCAGCCCGACGCCCGCGGTCGACGTCGCCGACGTGCTGCGGCAGGACCTGGAGCGCAGCGGCCGTTTCCGGGTGCTGCCGACGTCCCGGCTGCCCTCGCGCCCGGCGCGGGCCGAGGGCGTGCAACCGGCAGCCTGGCGCGCCGCCGGCAGTGATTTCGTGATCGTCGGACGGCTCGGTCCCGCGGCGGCCGGCGCGGTCGCCATCGATTTCGAACTGGTCAACGTGCTGACCGGGCAGCGCCTGCTGGCGGAGCGCGTGTCGGTCGCCGACTCCGCGCTGCGGCACGGCGCGCATCGCGTCGCGGACCGCGTGTACGAACGCATCCTCGGCGTTCGCGGTGCGTTCGCAACGCGCATTGCCTACGTTTCGGTCGACGGTGCGCCGCCTGCGCAGCGTTTCCAGCTCATCGTCGCCGATGCCGATGGCGAGGGCGCCCGTGTCATCCTCGAGTCCCGCCAGCCGCTGATGTCGCCGGCGTGGTCGCCGGACGGCGAGTGGATCGCGTATGTCTCGTTCGAGGCGCGGGTGTCGGCGGTGTACGTCCAGAGGCTGCGCACCGGCGAGCGTCGGCGGGTTTCGGCGCGGGCGGGCATCAACGGTGCGCCTGCGTGGTCGCCGGACGGCACACGCCTTGCGCTGACGCTGTCCGGGCGCGGCGGCAACCTCGACCTCTACGTGCTGGAGCTGGCGACGCAGCGGCTCACGCGCCTGACCGACGACCCGGGAATCGACACCGAACCGGTCTGGACGCCCGACGGCGGCGGCCTGTATTTCACCTCCGACCGCTCGGGTGGCCCGCAGGTCTACCGGCTGTCGCCCGGCAGCACCGACAAGCCGCGTCGCGTGACCTTCTCGGGCAGCTACAATGCGCGGCCAAGGGTGTCGCCGGACGGCACGCAGCTCGCGTACGTCACCCGCGAGGGCGGTGCCTACCGGATCGCGGTCCAGGACCTGGCGGGGGGTACGGTTCGCGTGCTGTCGCGCGGCAGCCAGGACGAGTCGCCGTCCTACGCCCCGAACGGCGCGACGCTGATCTTCGCCAGCCGCGATCGCGCGAGGGGAGTCCTGGCAACCGTTTCGGCGGATGGCCTGATCAGCCAGCGGCTGAAGGCCGATCGGGGCGAGGTGCGCGAGCCGGCATGGGGTCCGTTCGTGCGCTGAGCATGGTTTCGATTCAAGACTCTTCGAGGAGCATCCGATGAAGTACAGGGCATGGGTCGTGGTAACCCTCGTGGCCGTCGTCGCGCTGGCAGGCTGCCAGACGCGCAAACCCGCATCGAAGCCCGCAGCCAGCGAGGCTCCCGCTGCGGTGCCGGGAACGGGCGTCACCACCACCGCCGACGCACCGGCCACTGCGACCGGCATCGAGTCCGCGGGCGCCGTGGGCGCCGACGGTGGCATAGCGGGCCTCGTGCCTGCCGAGCTCGACGGCCGGCGGGTGCTGTACTTCGGGTTCGACAGCTCGGACATCCGGGCGGAGGACCAGGCCCTGGTCGCCGCTCACGCGAAGGTGCTGGCGGCG
>JBIIDW010000079.1:0-7556 GCA_044238215.1 Steroidobacteraceae bacterium | reverse complement strand
GGCGGCGTGGCGGGCGCGCTGCTCATCAGCCATGTCCCGACCGACATCATCAAACCGCTGGTGTCGGCCTACCTGGTGCTGATGGGGGTCCGGCTGCTGCGCCAGGCGCTGGGCAAGCCGCCGCCGGCGGCGCTGCGGCGCACGCCGACGCCATGGCTGGGCGGCATCGCCGGATTCCTGGACGCGATCGGCGGTGGCGGCTGGGGGCCACTGACCGCGCCGGCCCTGATCCGCAACGGCACCGAGCCGCGCTACTCGATCGGCAGCGTCAATACCACCGAGTTCTTCGTCACGGCGGCCATCTCGGCGGTGCTGATTCCGGCGGTCGAGCGCGAGCACCTGTTCATGGCGGCGGGTCTGGTGGCCGGCGGGCTGGTCGCAGCGCCGGTGTCGGCGATGGTCGTCAGGCGGATTCCGGTCCGCGGGGGCACTATCCTGCTGGCCTGTGTCGTGCTCGCGCTCAGCGGCAGCGCACTCTGGCGCGAACTCATGCCATATTTGCGCTGATGTCGGGGCATTTCCCCGGCGTCGGAGCGCCATGATCCGACTGCGACACGAACTCGAGGCACCCTCCACCCGCGACGACAAGGCCCGCCGCGCCTTCGTCACCGCGCTGCGCGGCCACGTGCTGCACGACATGGCGGCCGGACTGCGGGTGGCCTGGGACGCCGAGGCCGCGCCCGCGGCGCGGCGCCGGCTGGGCCGCGAGGCGCGCAGCGCTGCCGAGGTGCACGCGGCGCTGCGCGACCACGAGTACTTCCGCTTCTACTCGGCGCTGCGGGTCACGGCCCAGGACATGGTCTACCAGTCCGTGCGACCGGCGATCGAGCGGCATCTCGTCGGCCTGCGCGCGCGCGGCGCGGCGCTGGACGCGCCCGGCGCCCCTGGCAGCCTCGCGCTCGACCCCGCGCTGCCGGTGCCCCGCTCGGTATCCGCGGTCGACGTGCACCTGATGCCCGGCAGTTACCACAGCGAGTACCAGCCGGAGGATCTTGCGGCCGGCGCGATCTACGACCACCGGCTCGCCGTGTCCTCGATGGGGTTCATGGGGCGCAACCTCGACGACATCGGCCGTACGTTCGCGGGCTGGGTGCGCCACGCGTTCCCGTCGTTCGCTCCCGCCCGCATCCTCGACCTCGGCTGCACCGTGGGCCACAACACCGGGCCGTGGAAGGACGAGTTCCCCGAAGCCGAGGTTCACGGCATCGACGTGGCAGCGCCGTGTCTGCGCTACGCGCTGGCGCGCGCGCGGTCGCAGGGGCGCGCGCTGCACTTCCACCAGATGAATGCCGAGGCGCTGGCGTTCGACGACGCGAGCTTCGACGTGGTGTTCTCGTCGATGTTCCTGCACGAGGTTCCGCCGGCCGGCATCCGCCGCCTGATGCGCGAGGCGTTCCGCGTGCTGCGCCCGGGCGGGCTCATGCTGCACATGGAACTGCCGCCGAACGCGGCGCTGGCGCCCTTCGACGCGTTCTATCTGGACTGGGACGGCTGGTACAACAACGAGCCCTTCTACCGGCCGTTCCGCGCGATGCTGCCGAGGCGCGTCGTTCGCGAGGCGGGATTCCCGGCCCGCGCATTCTTCGAGGTCGCGCTGCCGTCGCGCGAGGGCAGCGGCGACGACGCGGCCTGGCGGCGCGCCATCGATGCGGGCACCCGCGTCGAGTCCGGCCGCACCGGCCGGCTGGCGCGGGGCGTGAACTGGTACGGGTTCGGGGCCTGGAAGCCCGCCGAGACGGCCCTCAGGCGGTCGCGGCGCCGAGCGGCAGCGTCCGGCCCAGCCAGCGGCCCAGCGACAGGGCGGGCGTGAGCATCATGCCCGGCACGAAGGCGTCGCCGAGGCTCGAGCCGCTGCCGAGGATCTCGCCGGCGGCGTAGAGGTTGGGCACCGGCCGGCCGTCGCCGCGCATCACGCGCAGGTTGCCGTCGACCACCACGCCGGCCGACGAGGTCGCCGAATGGCCGTGCAGGATCACGGCGTGGAACGGCGGCTTCACGATCGGCAGCGGCAGGTGGCTGCGCCCGAGCGCGTCGCGCCCGGACTTCACCGCCTGGTTGTACTCGGCGACGGTGGCCAGCAGGCCCACCGGCGTGATCTCCGCACGCTTGGCGAGCGCCTCGAGGGAGTCCGCGCGCAGGAACATCGGGTGGGTGTCGAAGTGCGAGGCGAGCTGCTCGCGGCTCCAGCCTGCCACCCCCGGCGGCGACTGCCGCAGGATCTCGGCGTCGAACACGACGGCGTAGCGCAGCCGGGGCTGTCGCAGCAGTGCGCGTTCGCGCGCATAGGTCACGGGTTCGTCCTCGCGGATGTAGCGACGGCCCTCGTCGTTGACCCAGATTTCCCAGGGCGGCCGCTGCTGCGGCGAGGTGACGAAGCGCGCGTAGACCTTCGCCGGATAGCGATCCGAAGTCAGGATCGACCCCGAGCCGGGTCGGTGCAACTCGCGCCCGCGCAGCCAGCCGCCGACGGACGTCGCGAGCTCGAGGCCGTCGCCCTGCGAGTACGGGTAGGACGACGCGACGTAGGGTGGATGCCCGCAGAGGCGCTGGAACAGCTCCGGATTCATGGCGTAGCCGCCACTGGCGAGCAGTACGTGCCGCGCGCGCGCCTGGAACAGCCGCGGCTCGCCGCCGGCGTCGGCCGCCACGATGCCCTCGATGCCCTCGACGGCACCGGCGGCCGTGGTGATCAGGCCCGTGACGCGGGTGCGGAGCTGGGTGACGACGCGGCCGCTGGCGAGTTCCGGTGCGAGTTCGCGCTCGATGACGGCGAGGATGGCGCGACCCTGCTCCTCGGCCCACAGGTAGCGTGGCGTGCCGTACGCCGGCCGGCCCGGGCTGTCGCCCGTGACCGGGTGCCCCGGCAGCGGCACCAGGCCCGCGTCGAGCAGCCAGTTGATGGTGGCGGGCGCCTCGTCGACGGTGCGGCGGACGAGCTCGCGGTCCGCCATTCCGCGCGACAGGCGCATGACGTCGTCGAAGTGCGCGTCCGGCGTGTCGGCGATGCCCAGGCTCTGCTGCAGGCGCGTGCCGGCGGCGGCCACCTGGCCGTTCGCCAGGTGCAGCGTGCCGCCCACGGCGCTCGCGGCGTCGACCAGCAGCACGCGCGCGCCGCGGCGCGAGGCGAAGATGGCGGCCGGCAGCCCGGCGGTGCCGGCCCCGACCACGATGAGGTCGTAGGTCGGCAGGCCGGCCGCGGCGGCGCGGGCGATGCCCAGGGCGGGGAGGCTGGCCGCGGCGAGCGCGGAGGACTTGAGGAACTGGCGTCGTTGCATGGGACGGGTCGGTGGCGGGGGCATTGGGGCTGCCGCTCAGAGTTCGCGCAGCCGCGAAATTATGCCGGAAACCGGCCCCACGTCGGCGTACTTCTCCGCCATGTCGAACAGGTTCACGGCGTGCGACACGCGGCTGCGGTCGTAGACGCACTCCTCGGGAACGACGACCCGGAAGTTGTAGGAAAAGGCGTCCACCACGCTCGCGCGGACGCAGCCGCTGGTGGTGCAGCCGGTGACCACGAGGGTGTCGACGCCGAGGTCGATCAGGTGGCTTGCCAGTGACGTGGCGAAGAACGCGCTGGGGTGCTTCTTCGGCACGAGGATGTCCGCGTCGCGCGGCGCGAGGTCGGCGACGAAGTCATAGCCCCGCGGCGCGACGTCCATGATCGACGGGACCTTGTCGGCGAGTCGGCCGCCGTCGGTGGCCCGCTTGGGCGCGACGTGCGGGTAGAGCACGGGCCAGCCACGCTCGCGAAACAGGCCGAGCAGCGGCTCGATGGCGCGCACGGCGGCCCAGCCGACGTCGCCGCAGCTGGTCGGGAACTCGCGGATCGCCTCGCCGAAGGGCATCGGCCGCGTGCCGACGGTCCGGTACTGCACGTCGATCACCAGCAGCGCCGGCCGGCGGCCGAGCCCCGACGGCCGGCCGAACCCGGCGGCGCGATAGGCGG
This sequence comes from Steroidobacteraceae bacterium, assembly GCA_044238215.1. Taxonomy (GTDB): domain Bacteria; phylum Pseudomonadota; class Gammaproteobacteria; order Steroidobacterales; family Steroidobacteraceae; genus UBA964. Next base: position 3,610 of record JBIIDW010000079.1, on the reverse strand, counting down.
CCTGCTCCTCGGCGCTGACGACGTCGTCCCAGGGTCTGCGTGCCATCGTAGCCGTGCCTCGGAATCGCCGCGCCGGGCGCGCGGCTTGGACACCTTAGTGGCATCGCCTAGACTGCGGCAATGGGGTCAGGCGCGTCGCGAATCCCGGTGACGCTGCTCACCGGCTTCCTGGGTAGCGGCAAGACCACGTTGCTCAACGCCGCACTGCCGGACCCGCGCATGCGCGGTACCGCCGTGGTGGTCAACGAACTCGGCGAGATCGGCCTCGATCACCTGCTCGTCGCCGGATCGGCCGAGAATGTCGTGCTGCTGGAGTCGGGCTGCCTGTGCTGCGGCATGCTGAATTCGCTGCGCGAGACCCTGCTCGACCTGCTGGCGCGCAGCCTGTCGGGCCGGCTGCCGCCGCTGCGGCACATCGTCGTCGAGACCACCGGGCTGGCCGATCCCGCGCCGGCGCTGCAGTCGCTGCTGCGCGATCCGCTCGTGCTGCGGGATTTCCGCCTCGACGGCGTCGTCACCACCGTCGATGCCGTGGCGGGTGTGGCTTCGCTCGAGGCGCAGCCGGAGGCGCGCGCACAGGTCACGCTGGCCGACCGGCTGGTCGTCACCAAGACCGACCTCACCCGGGGGCGCGTGCCCGCCGCGCTGCGCGCGCGGCTGCGCGGGCTGAATCCGGTGGCGGCACGCAGGATCGCGCTGCGCGGCGACGACGCGGCGCTGCTCGAGCCCGGCGCGGGCGACGGCGGTGCCTTCGCCTGCGCGCCGGCGAACCCGCACGCGAGCGTACCGCTACCCTCCGCCCGCCACGGCGAGGGCGTGCGCAGCGCGTCGATGCACATCCCGGCCGTCGTGGCGTGGGCGGGGCTCGCGGCGTGGATCGAGCTTGCCCGCACCGAGTTCGGCCCGGCGCTGCTGCGCTGCAAGGGCCTGGTGCGCGTGCGCGGGGTCGAGCAGCCGGTGCTGGTACAGGGCGTGCAGGGCGTGTTCGCGGCCCCCCGGCTGCTGGAGGTTCCGTTGCCGCCCGGCCTCGCGCCGTTCCTCACCTTCATCCATCGGGGCCTCGACGACGCCGGCCTGCGCGCCAGCCTGCGCGTGCTCGACGCCGAGCCCTGACTTCGCAGACCGGGGAGCACCCATGCATTTCGATCGGATCATCGCCGGCGGCACGGTCGTGTTTCCCGATGCGGAGCCCGCGCTGCTCGACGTCGCCATCCGCGATGGCCGGATCGCCGCGCTGCTGCAGCCGGGCTCGCCGCCCGGGTGGTCGGCCGAGCGTACGGACGCCACGGGCCGCCACGTCTTCCCGGGCCTGATCGACGCGCACGTGCACTTCGGCTTCGCCGAGCCGGTCACCGAGTACTCCACCGAGACGGTCTACGCGGCGCAGGGCGGCTTCACGACCGTGCTGGGCTACTTCCTGAACAACGACGGCTACGCCGGCGTGTTCGAGCGCGAGATCGGCCACGCCCGTGCGCGTGCGCACGTCGACTTCGGTTTCCACTTCAGCACGGCGAGCGAGCAGCACCTCGAGGAGCTCGAGCGCTACGTGCGCGACTACGGCGTCACCTCGTTCAAGTACTTCATGAACTTCCGCGGTGAGGAGGGGCGCTACCTCGGCCTCGACGGCACCGACGACGGCTATCTCTACGCGCTGCTCGGCGAGGCGGCGCGGCTCGGCGACGTGACGGTGGTGCTGCACACCGAGAACATCGAGATCGTCAACCGGCTGCGCCGCGAGTACCAGCTGGCGGGGCGCGACACGCTGCGTGACTGGTGCCTGTCGAAGCCGGCGTTCACCGAGGCCGAGAACGTGGTGCGGGGCTGCTGGTTCGCCGAGCAGCTCGGGGCCACGATCTACGTGCCGCACCTGAGCTCGGGGCTGGCGCTCGACGAGGTCCGCCGCTGGCGCCAGCGCTACGAGGCGATCCGCGTCGAGACCTGCCCGCACTACCTCACGCACACGCTCGACGCGCCGCTCGGCAGCCTCGGCAAGGCGAACCCGCCCTTCCGCACCCAGGACGACGTCGAGGCACTCTGGGAGGGGCTCGCCGATGGCACGATCGACGTGGTGGCCTCCGACCACGTGCCGCGCCGCCGCGCCACCAAGGACAAGGGCATCTGGCAGGCCTCGCAGGGATTCCCGGGCACGGCCACGATCCTGCCGGTGCTGCTCGGCGAGGGCTACCACAAGGGTCGCCTGACGCTGCGGCGCATCGCGCAGCTGCTGTGCTCGGCGCCGGCCGCGGTCTTCCGCCTGCCGACCAAGGGCGGGATCCGCGTCGGGCTCGACGCCGACCTGACGATCGTCGACCTCGGGCGCGTGCGCACCGTGGCGGCCGCCGAGCTCGGGTCGTACTCGGACTACAGCCTCTACGAAGGCTGGGCGCTGAAGGGCTGGCCGGTCGAGACGATCCTGCGCGGCCACACCGTGATGCGTGACGGGCGCATCACCGGCGCACCGGGCCTCGGCCGCTACCTCGAGCGGCGCTGAGCGGCGAACAGCGCGTCGAGCTTCTGCTCGTACGCGTGATAGTCGAGGACGCGGTAGAGCTCCTCGCGGGTCTGCATCGACTCGAGCACGTTGCGCTGCGTGCCATCGCGACGGATCGCCTCGTAGACGCGCAGCGCCGCGAGGTTCATCGCGCGGTAGGCCGAGCAGCAGTGCAGCACGATGTCGACGCCCGCCGCGCCGAGTTCGTCGCGGGTCCACAGCGGCGTGCGGCCGAACTCGGTGATGTTGGCGAGGATGGGCGCGCCGACGGCGTCGCGGAAGCGTCGATAGGTCGCCAGTTCGGTGACGGCCTCGGGGAAGACCATGTCCGCACCCGCCTCGACGCAGGCCACCGCGCGTTCGATCGCCGGCTCGACGCCCTCCGCCGCGATCGCGTCGGTGCGCGCCATGATGACGAACGCAGGGTCGGTGCGCGCGTCGACGGCCGCCTTGATCCGATCGACCATCTCGCCGAGCGGCACGATCTCCTTGCCCGGCCGGTGGCCGCAGCGCTTGGACTGCACCTGGTCCTCGATGTGCAGGCCTGCGGCGCCGGCCTTGGCGAAGGATCGCACCGTGCGGGCAATGTTGAAGGCGCCGCCCCAGCCGGTGTCGGCGTCGACCAGCAGCGGCAGCGGGCAGGCGTCGGTGATCCGTCGGATGTCGACCAGCACGTCGTCCATCGTGCTGATGCCGAGGTCCGGCAGGCCGAGCGAATTGGCGGCGACGCCGCCGCCGGACAGGTACAGCGCACGGAAGCCCGTGGCCTGCGCCAGCAGTGCGCCGTAGGCGTTGATGGCGCCCACGCACTGCAGCGGGTGTTCTGCCGCAAGCGCCTCACGCAGTCGCTGCCCAGGGCTGGCGTGGGCCGCACCCACGTCGCCGGTCCGGGCAGGCGGCACAGCGGGAACCTTCGGGTCGGCGGGATCGTTGTGCGGGTCCACTCCGCAAGTGTAGCCAACCCGGGTCCGTCAGCCACGCCGACCCCGTGGTCGGCAGGATGCCGGCCGCGATTAATGGTTCTGCGTCACGGATCGAACCACCCCTGAGCGGCTAGTGTGCGCCTCGGTCCAGGAAGGTCGGGGGCGAGCATGCGGCAACGCAGCCGCGGATTTACGC
>JBIIDW010000078.1:0-7575 GCA_044238215.1 Steroidobacteraceae bacterium | reverse complement strand
CCGTTGCGGCTGCGCCTCGTCGCGCTCTGCGCCGAGCGTCCCACCGCAGTGTCGGAACTCGCCGGCGCGCTCGGCGACGACCTGCGCCGCGACGCGAGCCGGCGGCGCGTGCTCGTGCGTTGCCCCGTGACCGACGTGCTCGACCTGCTGGCAGGCGAGTCGAGCGAGTTGCTGCCATTCGCGCGCTCGGCGCGTGAGCGTGCCGCGCTGCGACGCTGGGCATTGGCGGCGGGCCTGCCGGTGCGGCCCGCAACCGCAGCCGAGCTGGAGGCCGGCCGGCGGCTGGCGCCGCGTTTCGACCTGTTCTTCGAGATGCTCGCGCCCTCCACCGGCGATTCGCTCACCGCATCGGTCGCGTTTGCCCGTCGCATGCTGCTGCCGTCGGGCATCGCCTGGCTCGCCGTCGACTACGACGCACTCGAGTCGGCTGCCGGCGGCCCGTCGCCGCCCGCGCGGCTGCGTGCGGCGCTGGGTGCGGCGGGCTTCGCCTGCCAGGGCCTGTTCCCCGTCGAGGCCGGCGGCCGCCACCTGCTGGTGGCCCGTGCGCCTAGCGTCGCATCCCCCCAATCCCTGTCCAGGACCGCCTGAGTCCGGAGTCGCCCCATGAACGCCACGCCCGCTTCCGCTTCCGGCACCCCCATCCAGGTGTCCTTCGAGTTCTTCCCGCCCGGCGACGCCGGCATGGAGGCGACGCTGTGGGAGTCGGTGCAGCGGCTCGCGCCGCTGGCGCCGCGTTTCGTCTCGGTGACCTACGGCGCCGACGGCTCGACGCGTGACCGCACGCACCGCGTCGTGCAGCGGATCCAGCGCGAGACCGCGCTCACCGGCGCGCCGCACCTGACCTGTGTCGGCAGCCCGCGCGGCGAGGTGCTCGACATCGCCCGGCGCTATTGGGACGAGGGCATCCGGCACATCGTCGCGCTGCGCGGCGACGCGCCGCAGGGGGCGAGCCGCTACGAGCCGCACCCCGAGGGTTTCGCCTACGGCGCCGACCTCGTCGCCGGCCTGCGCCGCATCGCCGACTTCGACATCTCGGTCGCCGCTTACCCTGAAGGTCACCCCGAGGCGCCTTCGGCCGACGCCGACTTCGCCAACTTCAAGCGCAAGGTCGATGCGGGCGCCACGCGCGCGATCACGCAGTTCTTCTTCGACACCGACGACTATCTGCGTTTCCGCGACCGCTGCGTCGCCGGCGGCATCGGCATCAGCATCGTGCCGGGCATCCTGCCGATCACGCGCTTTCCGCAGGTCACGCGCTTCGCGGCCCGCTGCGGTGCGCGGATTCCGGACTGGCTCGCCGAGCGCTTCGCGGGCCTCGACGACGATCCGGACACGCGCAGGCTGATCGCTGCCAATGTCGCGATCGAGCAGGTGTCGCGGCTGCGTCGCCACGGCGTCACGGAGTTCCACTTCTACACGCTGAACCGCGCGGAGCTGACCTACGCCATCTGCCACGCCCTGGGCCTGCGCCCGGCGGCGGCCCGCGAGGTGGCGCAGTGAGCGCCAGGGCTCGCGCCCGCGCAGTCGCGCGCGCGGCGCGCGACGCCGCGTCGGCCGCGCACCCGGCGGGTTGCCGCTGCGCCCGTCACGCGCGCCCGCTGCTGCCCGGGCTGGAAGGCGCCAGCGGCTTCGGTCCCGCGCCGGGGTCCTCGCCAGCGTCGACGCCTGCGGGCGCGCGCGCGGCCGCGGCCCCGTACGCGGTCGTGCCGGTCGACGAGAAGGCGAGGGCGGAGCGCGTGCGCCGCTTCCGCGGCATGCTCGAGGAGCGCATCGTGCTGCTCGACGGTGCGATGGGCACCATGATCCAGCGCCACCGCCTCGAGGAGGAAGACTACCGCGGCGAGCGATTCCGGGCCCACGGTCGCGACCTGCGCGGCAACAACGACCTGCTGGTGCTCACCCGGCCCGATGTCGTCGCCGGGATCCACCGCGCCTACTTCGAGGCCGGCTCCGACATCGTCGAGACCAACACCTTCAATTCGACCTCGGTCGCGCAGGCTGACTACGGACTCGAGGCCCTGGTCCCGGAACTCAACTACCGCGCCGCGCGGATCGCGCGCGAGGTCGCCGACGAGGTTGCTGCGCGCACCGGTGCGCCGCGCCTCGTCGCCGGCACGCTGGGGCCGACCAACCGCACGGCATCGCTGTCGCCCGACGTCAACGATCCGGGCATGCGCAACGTGTCCTTCGACGAACTCGTCGCGACCTATGCGGACGCCACGCGCGCGCTGGTGCAGGGCGGCTCCGACATCATCCTGATCGAGACCGTCTTCGACACGCTGAACGCCAAGGCGGCGCTGTTCGCCGTGCGGCGCGTGCTCGGCGAGGCCGGACTGGACCTGCCGGTGATCGTCTCGGGCACGATCACCGACGCGTCGGGTCGCACGCTGTCCGGCCAGACCACCGAGGCGTTCTGGAACTCCGTGCGCCACGGCGAGCTGACCGCCATCGGGCTCAACTGCGCGCTCGGTGCGCGCGACCTGCGTCCCTACGTCGAGGAACTCGGCCGCATCTCCGACCGCTACGTCTGTGCCTACCCGAACGCCGGGCTGCCGAACGCCTTCGGCGAGTATGACGAGACGCCGGCCGAGACCGCGGCGATCCTCGGCGAGTTCGCGCGCTCCGGGCTGCTGAACATCGTCGGCGGCTGCTGTGGCACCACGCCCGAGCACATCCGGCTGATCCGCGAGGCCGTCGCGCCGGCGGCGCGACGCAGCCGCGCCGAGGTGCCCGTCAAGTGCCGCCTGTCCGGCCTCGAGCCGTTCAACATCGGCCCGGAGACCCTGTTCGTCAACGTCGGTGAGCGCACCAACGTCACCGGTTCGGCGAAGTTCCGCAAGCTCATCGAGGCCGGCGACTACAACGCCGCGCTCGACGTCGCGCGGCAGCAGGTCGTCGCCGGCGCGCAGGTCATCGACGTGAACATGGACGAGGGCATGCTCGATTCCGAGGCGGCGATGACGCGCTTCCTCAACCTCGTCGCGGCCGAGCCCGACATCGCCCGCGTCCCCGTCATGATCGACTCCTCGAAGTGGAGCGTGATCGAGGCGGGGCTGAAATGCGTGCAGGGCAAGCCCATCGTCAACTCGATCAGCCTCAAGGAAGGCGAAGGTCCCTTCCTCGAGCAGGCGCGCAAGGTCCGCGCCTACGGCGCCGCCGTGGTCGTCATGGCCTTCGACGAGCAGGGCCAGGCCGACTCGGTCGCGCGCAAGGTGGCGATCTGCGAGCGCTCCTACGCGCTGCTGACGCGCGAGGCCGGTTTCCCGCCCGAGGACGTCATCTTCGATCCGAACATATTCGCGGTGGCCACCGGCATCGACGAGCACGCGAACTACGGCGTCGATTTCATCGAGGCGACGCGCCTGATCAAGCAGCGGCTGCCGCACGCCATGGTCAGCGGCGGCGTCAGCAACGTCAGCTTCTCGTTCCGCGGCAACGACCCCGTTCGCGAGGCCATGCACAGCGTGTTCCTCTACCACGCCATCCAGGCGGGCATGGACATGGGGATCGTCAACGCCGGGCAGCTCGCCATCTATGCCGACATTCCGGCCGACCTGCGCGACGCGGTCGAGGACGTGGTGCTCAACCGGCGCGCCGACTCCACCGAGCGGCTGCTGGCGATCGCCGGCCGCTTCAAGGGCGAGGCCGGCGCGAAGCGCGAGGCGGACCTCGAGTGGCGCTCGCTGCCGGTCGAGAAGCGGCTCGAGCACGCGCTGGTCAAGGGCATCGACGAGTTCGTCGTCGAGGACGCGGAGGAGGCGAGGCAGGCGGCCGACCACCCTATCAAGGTGATCGAGGGCCCGCTGATGGACGGCATGAACGTCGTCGGCGACCTGTTCGGCGCCGGCAAGATGTTCCTGCCGCAGGTCGTCAAGAGCGCGCGCGTGATGAAGCGCGCCGTGGCGCACCTCGTGCCTTTCATCGAGCGCCAGAAGGACGGCAGCTCGCGCTCCAACGGCAAGATCGTGCTCGCCACGGTCAAGGGCGACGTTCACGACATCGGCAAGAACATCGTCGGCGTCGTGCTCCAGTGCAACAACTTCGAGGTCATCGACCTCGGCGTGATGGTGCCGGCGGAGAAGATCCTCGACGTCGCGCGGCGCGAGAACGCGGCGCTGGTCGGCCTGTCGGGCCTGATCACGCCGTCGCTCGACGAGATGGTGCACGTCGCGCGCGAGATGCAGCGGCAGGGTTTCGAGGTGCCGCTGCTGATCGGCGGCGCGACCACTTCGCCGGCGCACACGTCGGTGAAGATCGCACCCCAGTACCCGCACCCGGTCGTCTACGTGAAGGACGCCTCGCGCGCGGTCGGTGTCTGCCAGTCGCTGGTCACGCCCTCGCAGAAGGCTGCGTTCGCGGCGAGGATCGCCGCGGAGCACGAGGCGCGGCGCGAACAGCACGCCGGCAAGCGCGTGAAGCAGCCGGAGCTGAGTCTCGCCGAGGCCCGCGCGAACCGCCGGCCGTTCGACGCGCAGGGCCGCCCGCCGGTTGCGCCGCTGCAGCCGGGCGTGCACCGCTTCGAGGCCTACCCGCTCGAGGAACTGCTCGGCTACATCGACTGGATGCCGTTCTTCAATGCCTGGGAGTTCGCGGGGAAGTTTCCCGACGTGCTCACGGATCCCGTCGTCGGCGAGGCGGCCAGCAACCTCTACGCCGACGCGCGCCGCATGCTCAAGCAGCTCGTCGCCGAGCGCTGGCTCGAGGTGCGCGCGGTGATCGGCCTGTTCCCGGCCAATTCGGTGGGCGACGACATCGAGGTCTACGCCGACGAGCAGCGGCGCGAGACGCTGGCGGTGCTCCACCACCTGCGCCAGCAGAAGGGCAAGCCGGCGGGGCAGCCCCACGAGTGCCTCGCGGACTACGTCGCGCCGCGCGGTTCGGGGGTGCGCGACTGGATCGGCGCCTTCGCAGTCACCGCCGGCATCGGCATCGAGGCGCACGTCGAGCGCTTCGAGAAGGCGCACGACGACTACTCGAGCATCATGCTGAAGGCGCTCGCCGACCGGCTGGCCGAAGCCGCCGCCGAGCACTTCCACGAGCGCGTGCGTCGCGAGATCTGGGGCTATGACTCCGCCGAGCGGCTGAGCAACCCGCAGCTGATCCGCGAGGAATACCGCGGCATCCGCCCCGCGCCGGGTTACCCCGCCTGCCCGGACCACACCGAGAAGGCCACGCTCTGGCGCCTGCTGGACGTTCCGCACAACGCGGGCATCACGCTCACGGAGAGCTACGCGATGTACCCGACGGCGGCGGTCAGCGGCTGGTACTTTGCGCACCCGGACGCGAAGTACTTCGCGATCGGCAAGATCGACCGCGACCAGGTCGAGGACTATGCGCGCCGCAAGGGGCTGTCGGTCGGGGAGGCCGAGCGCTGGCTGGCGCCGAACCTCGGCTACGAGCCCGGCTGAGGGTCAGCGGCGCGCGGCGCCGCGGCGCGGCGCGGCCTGCGGTTCCTCGTCGTCCAGCTGGCGCAGGTAGGCTGGGCCGCCGAGTGCGCGCATCTGACCGAGGATGCGGTCGCGCCGGCGCGCGACGTAGGCCGACGGCCGGTCCGCCCGCATCACCTTCGGGTTGGGCAGCACCGCGGCGAGCGTCGCGGCCTCGCGTCGGGTGAGTCGCGACGCCGGCTTGCGGAAGAACTGCCGCGCCGCTGCCTCGACGCCGTAGACGGCGCGGCCGAACTCGGCCACGTTGAGGTAGACCTCGAGGATGCGCTCCTTCGGCCACGCAAGCTCGATCAGCACGGTGAACCACGCCTCGAGGCCCTTGCGCAGGTAGCTGCGCCCCGACCAGAGGAACAGGTTTTTCGCGACCTGCTGGCTGATCGTGCTCGCGCCCCGGACCCGGCGACCCTTCGCGTTGTGCCGTACCGCCTCGCGGATCGACTCGAAGTCGAAGCCGGCGTGGAAAGGGAACAGCTGGTCCTCGGCGGCGATCACGGCGAGCGCAGCGTGCGGCGAGATCGCCTCGAGGTCGACCCATTCGTAGCGGTTCGAGTAGCCGAAGTTGCCGGCCAGCAGCGCGTCGCGCCGCTCGCCGAGCATGAACGCGCTGGTCCATGGATCGACCCAGCGCAGGGCGAGGACCGCCGCCGCGCTCAGCATCAGGAACGCCAGCACGGCGATCGCTGACCAGCGCAGCACGCCCCGCACCACGCCGCCGATGCCGCGCCGGGCCAAGTCGCGCCGCTCCGCCGCGCCCCCGCGTGCCGGTCAGCCCGCGGCGACGCGCCGGACCGACTGGATCACGACGTCGTCCACGGGCACGTCGTCGAAGCCGCGACGGCGGCCGGTGCGCACGGCGGCGATGCGGTCGATGACGTCCATGCCCTCGGTCACGCGGCCGAACACCGCGTAGCCGTAGCTGCCCGGCCGGTGATCGAGGAAGTCGTTGTCAGCCAGGTTGACGAAGAACTGCGACGTCGCGCTGTGGATGTCGTTGGTCCGGGCCATCGACAGCGTGCCGCGCAGGTTCTCCAGGCCGTTGGTCGCCTCGTTGCGCACCGGCGGTCGCGTCGTCTTTTCCTCCATGCCCGGCTCGAGGCCGCCGCCCTGGATCACGAAGCCCGGGACGATGCGGTGGAAGATCGTGCCGTCGAAGAAGCCGTCGTCGACGTACTTGAGGAAGTTCGCGACGGTCTCGGGCGCTTCCTTCTGGAACAGCTCGACGGTGAACGCGCCTTGCGTGGTTTCGAAGCGGAGCATGGATGGTCCTGTGTGGTGATGGTGAGGCTCTGCGCGGACGCCCGCCGGTCAGGGCAGGCGACCCTCGGTCACGCGCTCGTGCCCGGCGAGGTCGCGCGACGAGACTACGTGACGAAAGCCGCGGGCCACAAGGCAGGCGCGCACCGCCTCGCCCTGGGCCGAGCCGTGCTCGAGCAGCAGGCTCCCGCCCGCGCGCAGCGCGGCAGGCGCGGCCCGGGTGATCGCACTCAGCGCGGCGAGCGCATCGGGGCCCGGTGTGAGCGCACCGCGCGGCTCGTGGCGCAGAGAGTCGCCCTGCAGTACCGGATCGTCTGCCGCGACGTACGGCGGGTTCGAGGCGACCAGGTCGAAGCGCCGCCCGGCGAGCGGGGTGAACCAGTCGCCCTCGACGAACTGCACGCGCTCGAGCCCGTGGCGTGCCGCGTTGCGGCGGGCGATCGCCAGTGCGCCGGGCGAGACGTCGACGCCGACCACGTTCCAGGCGGGGCGCTCGCGCGCGACGGCCAGCGCGATCGCGCCCGAGCCCGTGCCGAGGTCCGCGAACTCCAGCGGCGCCGCACGCACCGCGGCGAGGACGTCGCCGCAGGCCAGCACGCGTTCGACCAGCAGTTCGGTCTCCGGGCGGGGCACGAGCACCGCGGGACCCACCTCGAGTTCGAGCGTCCAGAAGCCGCGGCAGCCGACGAGGTAGGCGTAAGGTTCGCCCGCCGCGCGGCGCCGGGCCCAGTCGCGCAGCCGCGCGGCGGCTGGCGCATCGACGGGCCGCCCGGGTTCGGCCAGCAGGCTCGCGAGGCCGAGGCCGAGCGCCGCCGCGACGAGCCGCTGCGCCTCGCGCGGCGCGTCCTCGCCCAGCGCGAGGGTCAGCGCGCCG
>JBIIDW010000077.1:0-7586 GCA_044238215.1 Steroidobacteraceae bacterium | reverse complement strand
AGGGCAGCGGCATGCGTGAATTCCTCGAGAAGCTGCTGGACCGCCGCGACCTCACCGAGGCCGAGGCCGTCGCCGTGCTCGACGGCCTGATGCGCCCGGAGACGCCGCCGGCGATGGCCGGCGCGCTGCTGGCGGCGTTGCGCGCGAAGGGCGTCGTGGCCGCCGAGTTGCGCGGCTTCGCCGTGGCGATGCGTGCGCTGGCGCGCCGCCCGGACGTGCCGGCGGACGTGGTCGCACGCGCGGTCGACGTCGTCGGCACCGGCGGGGACGCGTCCGGCAGCCTCAACCTCTCGACGGGCGCGGCGCTGCTGGTGGCCGCCTGCGGGGTGCCGGTCATCAAGCACGGTAACCGCTCGATCTCGAGCCGCTCCGGCAGCGCCGACGTGCTCGAGCAGCTCGGCCTGTCGCTGCCGCTGGATGAGGCTGCGGCGGGCGAGTGCCTCGCCGGGAGCGGCTTCACCTTCCTGTTCGCCCCGCACTACCACCCGGCGATGAAGTCGATCGCACCGGTACGCCAGGCGCTGGGTGTGCGCACCGTGTTCAACATCCTGGGGCCGCTGAGCAATCCCGCCGCGCCCGCCTTCCACGTGCTCGGTGCGTTCAGCGAGGCGGTGGCCGAGCTGATGGCCGGCACGCTCGCCGGCATGCCGGGCGTGCGTCGCGCGTTCGTCGTGCACGGCGCCGCGGGCTGGGACGAGCCGACGCCGATCGGGCCGTTCACGCTGTACGACGTGCGCGATGGCCGCGTGACGCCCGGCGCGCGCGCGCCCGCCGACTACGGCCTGCCGGCCTGCACGGCCGAGGCGCTCGCGGGCGGCGACGCAGCCGCCAACGCGCGCGAGCTGCGCGCGGTGCTCGAGGGCGGCCGGCACGGCGCGCACCGCGACGCGCTGCTGATGGGCGCCTCGCTGGCGCTCGAGTGCGCGGGCGAGGTCGACGGCCCTGAGGCCGGGGTGGCGCGCGCCGCGCGCGCGATCGAGGACGGCTCCGCCGCGCGCGTGCTCGCCGCGCTGCGGCGGGTCGGTGCGCGGATCGCCGCCGGACGGGCGCCGTGAACGCCCGCGCAGCCGGCGGGACCGACGATTTCCTCGCCGGCATGGCGCACGCGAGCCGTGTGCGGCTCGCCGAGGCGCGCGCCCGCACCCCGGCCTCGCGGCTGACCGAACTCGTGTCGAGCCTCGCGCCGCCGCCGCCGCTGCGGCTGTCGCCGCAGGGCTTCGACCTGATCGCCGAGCTCAAGCTGCGCTCGCCGGCGCTGGGCCAGCTGCGCGACGCGCGCGGCGAGGACGTCGCCGCGCGCGTCCGCGACTACGTGGAAGGCGGCGCGGCGGCGGTGTCGGTGCTGACCGAGCCCTCGCGCTTCGACGGCAGCCTGCGCCACCTCGAGCAGGCGGCGGCCACGCTGGCGTCCGCCGGCGTGCCGGCGATGCGCAAGGACTTCCTTGTCGATCCCTACCAGGTGCTCGAGGCCCGCGCCGCGGGTGCGGGTGGCGTGCTGGTGATCCTGCGGATGCTCGAGCAGTCCGTGCTCGAGGCGCTGGTCGACCAGGCGCTGGCGCTGCGCATGTTCGTGCTGCTCGAGGCCTTCGACGAAGCCGACGCCGAGCTCGCCCACGTGCTGGTGGAAGCGCGGCCGCAGGCGGGCGACGCACTGCTGGTCGGCCTGAACTGCCGCGACCTCGTGACGCTGCAGGTGGTGCCGGGGCGGCTGGAGGCGCTGGTCGACCGGCTGCCGGCCGGTGCGCCGCGCGTCGCGGAGAGCGGCCTGGAGTCCGCGGCCGACGCCGCGCGACTGGCCGCGGCCGGCTACGACCTCGCGCTGGTCGGCGGCGCACTGATGCGCGAGGGAGATCCGCGCCGGCTCGCCGGCGACATGCTGGCGGCCGCGCGTTCGGCGCGCGGCGCGCCGGCGCGTGGCGGATGACCGGCCCGTGTGGATCAAGGTCTGTGGAATGACGAGCGAGGCTGCGGTGGCCGCGGCCCTCGAGGCCGGGGCCGACGCCATCGGCTTCGTGTTCGCGCCGTCCGTGCGCCGCGTCGCACCCGCCGAGGCCGTGCGGCTCGCGGCGCCTGCGCGCGGCCGCGCGAGCTGCGTCGCCGTCACGCGGCACCCCGAACCGGCGCTCGTCGCGGAAATCCTCGACGTGTTCGTGCCCGACGTGCTGCAGACTGACGCCGCCGACCTCGCGGCGTTCGCCGTCGCCGGTCGCTGCGCGACGCTGCCGGTGCTGCGCAGCGGCGCAGTGCTCGCCGGGCCCCTGCCGGTGCGGGTGCTCTACGAGGGGCCGGTCAGCGGCAGCGGCACCGTGGCCGACTGGGGGGCTGCGCGCGAGCTCGCGCGCCGCACCGAGCTCGTGCTGGCGGGCGGTCTGAACGCGCGCAACGTCGCCGGGGCGGTCCGCGCGGTGCGGCCGTTCGGCGTCGACGTGTCGAGCGGCGTCGAGTCCGCGCCCGGGGTGAAGAGCCCGGAGCTGATCCGTGAATTCGTGCAGGCCGCGCGGGCGGCCGGACTGGAGTACCAACGATGAATGCCCACGTGAACTTCCCGGCCGCGGAGCGCGAACGCCTGCTGGCCGACGAGCTCGCCGGCCGGTTCCCCGACGCGCGCGGGCGGTTCGGGCCGTACGGCGGCCGCTACGTGCCCGAGACACTGATCCCGGCGCTGGAGCGGCTGGAAGCCGGCATGCGCGAGCATCTGCACCGCGCGGACTTCCAGGCCGAGCTCGGCCACGAGCTGCGCACCTGGGTGGGGCGGCCGACGGCGCTGACCTTCGCACCGCGCCTGTCGGCGGCCTGGGGCGCCAACATCTGGTTCAAGCGCGAGGATCTCGCGCACACGGGCGCCCACAAGATCAACAACGCGCTCGGCCAGGCGCTGCTCGCGAAGCGCCTCGGCGCGAAACGCATCGTCGCCGAGACCGGCGCCGGGCAGCACGGCGTGGCCACCGCGGCGGCCTGCGCGCGGCTGGGCCTGCCCTGCGTCGTCTACATGGGCGCCATCGACATGGAGCGGCAGGCGCCGAACGTCGGGCGCATGCGCCTGCTCGGGGCCGAGGTCGTGCCCGTGACCGGCGGCGACCAGACGCTGCGCGCGGCCATCGACGAGGCGCTGCGCGACTGGGTCGCCGACCCGACCGACACCTTCTACCTGCTCGGCTCCGCCGTGGGGCCGCACCCGTATCCGCTGCTCGTGCGCGAGCTGCAGGCCGTGATCGGCCGCGAGGCGCGCGCGCAGTTCCTCGAAGCGCACGGCGCGCTGCCCGACGCGGTGCTCGCCTGCGTCGGTGGCGGCTCGAACTCCATCGGCATGTTCCACGCCTTCGTGCCCGATCGCGGCGTCGAGATCATCGGCGTCGAGGCGGGCGGACGCGGCGCCGCGCTGGGCGAGAACGCGGCCAGCCTGTCCTACGGCTGGCCCGGCGTGCTGCAGGGCTGCTACTCGCTGCTGCTGCAGGACGAGAACGGGCAGATCCACGAGACCGACTCGATCTCGGCGGGCCTCGACTATCCGGGCGTCGGACCCGAACACGCGCTGCTGCTGGCCGCCGGGCGCGTGGCCTACGAGTCGGCCACCGACGCCGAGGCGCTCGACGCGCTGCGCGAGTGCTGCCGGATGGAAGGGATCCTGTCGGCGCTCGAGACGGCCCACGCGCTGCACGGCGCAAAGCGCTGGGCCGCGAGGCATCCGGGTCGCCACGCGGTGGTCTGCATGTCCGGCCGCGGCGACAAGGACATGCCGACGCTGCAGCGCACCGTGCTGGCCGAGGTGCCGAAGTGAAGCCCCGCGAGCGCATCGCCGACGCCATCCGCCGCGGCGCCGCGTCCGGCGAGCCGGCGCTGGTGGCGTTCCTGACGGCCGGGTTTCCCGCGGCCGCGCGCTTCCGTGAGGACCTTGCCGCCGTGGCGGCCGGCGCCGACGTGGTCGAGATCGGCGTGCCGTTCACCGACCCGATGGCCGACGGCATGACGATCCAGCGCTCGAGCCAGGCGGCGCTGAAGCAGGGCGTCAGCCTGCGCTGGATCCTCGCGGAGCTCGCGGCCATGCAGCGCCCGGTCGCGCCGCTGGTGCTGATGAGCTACCTGAACCCGCTGCTGCAGTACGGCTACGCGCGCCTCGCCGCAGACGCGGCGGCCGCCGGCGTCTGCGGTTTCATCGTGCCCGACCTGCCGTTCGACGAGGGCGAGGAACTGCGTGCGGCACTCGGCGAGGCCGGCGTGGCGCTGATCCAGATGGTCACGCCGGTGACCACGCCGCAGCGCCTGGCCCAGGTCTGCGCGGCGAGCGATGGCTTCGTCTACGCGGTCACGATGACGGGCACGACCGGCCGCAACGTCGCGGTGCCCGACAGCGTCGTGCAGTACCTCGACACCGTTCGGCGCGCGTCGCCCGTGCCGGTGTGCGCCGGTTTCGGCATCCGCTCGCGCGCGCAGGTCGAGCGCCTGCGCGGCCACGTCGAGGGGGTGGTGGTCGGCTCGGCGCTGGTCGAGGTGCTGGAACGCGGCGAGGATCCCACCGCCTGGCTACGCGCGCTGCGCGGCGCCTGAGCGGGGTTCACGCATGAGTGCTGCCACCGAGCTGGATTCCGTGCCCGTGCTGGTCGTTTCGCTGGTGGCGATCGGCCTGTCCTCGGCCTGCGTGCTGATCCACTACGAGGTGTTGTCGCTGCTGAACCGCTTCCTGCCGCGCCTGCACATGCGGCGTCGACCGCGGATGCTCGTGCTCGTCTTCGCGGTGCTCGCGCTGCACAGCCTGGAGATCTTCCTGTTCGCGCTGGGCTACATGCTGCTGCCCGACCTGCCGGGCTACGGCGCGCTCGTGTCGCATTCGCCCCTGGGTTTCGTCGACTACGGATATTTCTCCGCGGTCGTGTACACCACGCTTGGCCTGGGTGACATCGTGCCGGTAGGGGCCATCCGGATTCTGGCCGGCTCGCAGTCGCTGCTCGGATTCGTGCTGATCACCTGGTCCGCTTCGTTTACCTTTCTGGAGATGCAGACCTACTGGAAGCGCGCGTGAGCGCCCGGCGCGCGGTTCCACTCGGGCTGGCGACCCTGCTGGCCTCGCTGGCCATGGTCAGCCCCTTCGCCATCGACACCTTCTTCCCGTCGATGCGGGCCATGCGGGCGGAGTTCGGAGTCAGCGAACTCGCGATCCAGCAGACCCTGACCGCCTACCTCATCCCCTACGCCATCACGTCGCTGCTGCACGGGCCCCTGTCCGACGCGCTCGGACGCCGCGTCGTGGTGCTCTGGTGCATCGGGCTGTTCACGCTGGCCTCCGTGCTCTGTGCGCTGGCGCCGGATTTCGCCACGCTGCTGGCGTGCCGGGCGATGCAGGGCGCCACCGCGGGTGCGGGCTGGACCGTCGGCCGCGCCGTGATCCGCGACCTGTACGAGGGGCCCGAGGCGCAGCGGCTGATGAGCGCGGTGACGATCATCTTCAGCCTCGCGCCGGCGATCGCGCCGGTGGTCGGCGGCTGGATCCACGTCGGGTACGGGTGGCGTGCGGTGTTCTGGCTGCTCGCCGTGCTGGGCCTCGCGCTGGTGCTGGCCTGCTACCGCCTGCTGCCGGAGACCCACCCGCCGGAACGCCGGGTCCCGCTGCACGCCGGCAAGCTCGCCAGCGCGTCGTGGCGCATCCTGCGCGACACGCGTTTCCTGCTGCTGACGCTGTGCGGCTCGCTGCACTTCGTCGCGGTGATGATCTACATCGGCTCCGCGCCGGCGATCGTGCTGGACCTCTGGGGGCTGCGTGAGACCCAGTTCGCCCAGCTGTTCGTGCCGGTGATCGGCGGCTTCAGCCTCGGCGCGGTGCTCTCGGGCCGGATCGCCGGCCGGCTGTCGCCGTCGCGGCAGATCTTCGCCGGCCTGCTGCTCTCGGGCGCGATGGCGGCCGGCAGCCTGCTGCTGAACCTCGCGTGGGGCGCACCGCCGCGCCTGCTGCAGCAGCTGGGGATGTTCGGTACCTCGCTGGGGGTGCAGCTGGTGTTCCCGCCGCTGACCCTGCAGGTGCTCGACCTCTATCCGGCGTGGCGCGGGTCCGTGGCCTCGGTGCAGAGCTTCGTGCAGCTGTCGATCGGCAGCGCGGTCATGGGCGTGGTGGCGCCCGCGGTCGACGGCAGCATGGCCGGCATCGTCGGCGTTTCGGCAGCCGCAATCGCCGCGGCGCTGGGCCTCGCGGCGCTGGCACGGCGCAACGGGACGCTGGCACCATAGCGGCCCGACCGGCGGGCGCTGGCCCGCGATTTCACATCTTCCGGCAGGAGCAGCGACGATGATCAGGCGCATCAAGGAAGGCCGTTCGGCCGAGGCGACGGCGGAGCAGCAGCTGCAGGTGCGGCAGACGGTCGAGGCGATCCTGGCCGAGATCGGCCAGCGCGGCGAGGCGGCAGTCCGCGAGTATTCCGCGAAGTTCGACAAGTGGTCGCCCGAGAGCTTCCGGCTGGGCGCGGCCGAGATCGACGCCGCCGTGTCGTCGCTGCCCGCGCAGACCATCCGCGACATCGAGTTCGCGCAGACGCAGATCCGCAACTTCGCGCTGGCGCAGCGCGCCGCGCTCAGGGACGTCGAGGTCGAGACCCTGCCCGGCGTGGTGCTGGGCCACCGGAACCTGCCGGTCAACTCCGTGGGCTGCTACGTGCCGGGCGGGCGCTACCCGATGGTGGCCTCGGCGCACATGAGCGTGGTGACGGCCAAGGCGGCGGGCGTCAAGCGCGTGATCGCCACCGCGCCGCCGTTCGGCGGCAAGCCGCACCCGGCGATCGTCGCCGCGATGCACCTCGGCGGGGCCGACGAGATCTACGCGCTCGGCGGCGTGCAGGCCGTGGCGGCGATGGCGCTGGGCACCGAAAAGATCGCGCCCGTCGACATGATCGTCGGCCCGGGCAACGCCTATGTCGCCGAGGCGAAGCGGCAGCTGTTCGGCAGGATCGGCATCGACCTGCTGGCCGGCCCCACCGAGACGCTGATCATCGCCGACGAGACCTGCGACGCCGAGATGGCGGCGGTCGACCTGATCGGCCAGGCGGAGCACGGCCCGGGCAGCCCGGCCGTGCTGCTGACGAACTGCGAGAAGCTCGCGCGCGAGGTGCCGGCGGCGGTCGAGCAGCTGCTGTCGTGGCTGCCGACGGCCGACGTGGCGCGGGTGGCCTGGCAGAACTGCGGCGAGATCATTCTCTGCGACACGCTTGAGGAGATGGTCGCCGAGGCCGACCGCATCGCCTCGGAGCACGTGCAGGTGCTCACGCGGGACCCCGACTATTTCCTGAAGCACATGACCAACTATGGCGCGCTGTTCCTCGGGCACCGCACCAACGTCTCCTTTGGCGACAAGGTCATCGGCACCAACCACACGCTGCCGACCATGAAGGCCGCGCGCTACACCGGTGGCCTGTGGGTGGGCAAGTTCATCAAGACCTGCACCTACCAGCGGGTGCTGACCGACGAGGCCTCGGCGCTGGTCGGCGAGTACTGCTCGCGGCTGTGCGAGCTCGAGGGCTTCGCCGGCCACAAGGAGCAGGCCGACCTGCGCGTGCGCCGCTACGGCGGGCGCGGGAGCTAGCCCGGGGCGCGCTTGCGCGCCCCTC
>JBIIDW010000076.1:0-7650 GCA_044238215.1 Steroidobacteraceae bacterium | reverse complement strand
CTGGAACTGGCGCGGCGGCTTCTTCTGCGCCGGCCTCGCCATGCTGATCGGCGTGGCGCAGTTCAAGTGGACCGAGCACTACCTCGGCAGCGCGGGCGAAGCCCCGGCGGGTGTCGGCGAGGCCGAGCGGCGCAGCGGCTGGCGCGCGGTCTGGATCGGTGTCGCGCTGCTGGTGCTCGCGGTCCTGTTGATGTTCTCGGGGGTGCTGCCGGTCACGATCACCGGACTCGCACAGGCCTTCGCCACCGGCATGGTCGCGCTCGGCTTCGCCTTCTTCGCGTGGGTGCTGGCCTTCGGCGGGCTCGACGCCGGCGAGAAGCGCCGCGTGCTGGTGATCGCGGTGTTCTTCCTCTGCGCCGCACTGTTCTGGGCGGGCTTCGAGCAGGCCGCGACCACCTTCAACCTGTTTGCCCAGGACTACACCGACCGCAGCCTGCTCGGCGGCATGTTCCCCGACGGCGTGCACCCGGCCTCGTGGTACCAGTCCGCCAATCCAATCTTCGTCGTGCTGTTCGCGCCGTTCTTCGCGTGGATCTGGGTCGCGCTCGGCACGCGCAACCTCGACCCTTCCGCGCCGGCCAAGTTCGGCATCGGCCTGCTGCTGCTCGGCTTTGGGTTCCTCGTGATCATGTGGGCCGCGCAGCTGATCGTCGCTTCCGGCAACGACGTCGCGCCGACCTGGCTGCTGATGACCTACCTGCTGCACACCTTCGGCGAGCTGTGCCTGTCGCCGGTGGGCCTGTCGAACATCACGAAGATCGCACCCAAGCGCTACGTCGGCCAGATGATCGGCACGTGGTTCCTCGGCTCCGCGGTCGGCAACGCCGTCGCCGGCCTGGTCGGCGGCCACGTCGGCTCGTCCGACGCCGCGGCCATGCCCGACCAGTTCCTGCAGATGGCGCTGATCGGCGGCGGCGCCGGAGTGCTGCTGCTGCTGTTCTCGCGCACCCTGAATCGCTGGATGGGCGAAGCGAAGTGAGCGGCGCGGCCGCGAGCCCGGCCACCGGAGCCGCCGCTGCGCCGCAGCTGACGCTGCGGGCGGTGCTGCTCGCCATCGTGCTGGCGATGGTGCTGGCCGCCGCGAACACCTACCTCGGGCTGTTCGCCGGCATGACGATCGCCTCGGCGATCCCGGCGGCGGTGGTCTCGATGGCGGTGCTGCGGCTGCTGGGCGGCGGCGGCATCCTCGAGAACAACATCGTCGCGACCGGCGCCTCGGCCGGTTCGTCGATCGCCTCGGGCGTGATCTTCACGATTCCGGCGCTGGTGATCCTCGGCTACTGGAGCGACTTCCGCTACAGCTGGGTGCTGGCGATCGCCGGACTCGGCGGCATCCTCGGTGTGCTGTTCTCGGTGCCGCTGCGCCGCGCGCTGATCGTCGAGCAGAAGCTCGCCTTTCCCGAGGGCAAGGCCGCGGCCGAGGTGCTGCGCACCGGCGAGGACCCGGCACAGGGCCTGCGCATCCTCGGCGCCAGCGCGCTCGGCGGCGGCCTCGCCAAGCTCGCTGCGGCCAGCGGCCTGCGCGTGATCCCCGACACCGCCGCAGCGGCGACGTTCGCGCCCGGCGGCGCGATCGCCTACCTCGGCACCAACCTGTCGCCGGCGCTGCTCGGCGTCGGCTACATCGTCGGCCTCAACGTCGGCGTGCTCGTGCTCGCCGGCGGCATGATCTCCTGGAACGTCGCGATCCCGCTCTACGCCGCCTACGTGCTGCCGGGCGACCCGGCAATGTCCGCCGCACTGGCGGGCGTGTCGGCCGAGGACGCCGCGGGCATGATCTGGTCGAAGCAGATCCGCTACCTCGGGGTCGGCGCGATGCTGGTGGGCGGCATCTGGGCGCTGGTCTCGCTGCGCCACTCGCTGCTCTCCGGCGTGCGCAGCGGGCTCGCCGCCGCACGCGCGGACCGCGCCGGCGGCACGCTGCCCGACACCGACCGCGACCTGCCGATGAAGGGCGTGCTCGCCGGCATCGTGCTGTTCACGCTGCCGCTGTGGGCTCTCTACCAGACCATCGTGGGTTCGCTCGCCGTGAGCCTGCCGATGACGATCATCATGATCGTCGCCGGCTTCCTGTTCTGTTCGGTGTCGGCGTACATGGCGGGCCTCGTGGGCTCGTCGAACAACCCGGTGTCCGGCATCACCATCGCGACGATCCTGTTCGCGGCGGTCGTGCTGCTCGGGCTGATGGGCCGCGACGCAGCCATCGGTCCGGTCGCGGCGATCATGATCGGCGCCGTGGTCTGCTGCGCCGCCTGCATCAGCGGCGACAACCTGCAGGACCTCAAGTGCGGGCAGCTCGTCGGCGCCACGCCCTGGCGCCAGCAGGTCATGCTGGCCATCGGCGCGGCCAGCAGCGCGCTGGTCATGGCGCCGGTGCTGAACCTGCTCGCCCGCGCCTACGGCATCGGCGTGCCCACGGCCGAGCACCCCGACCCGCTGCTCGCCCCGCAGGCCACCCTGATGGCCTCGGTCTCGAAGGGCCTGTTCGGCGGCTCGCTGCCCTGGGGCATGATCGCCATCGGCGCGGCGATCGGCGTCGCCATCATCGTCGTCGACTCCATCCTCAAGGCGCGCGGCTCGAGCTTCCGCGCGCCGGTGCTCGCCGTCGCCGTGGGCATCTACCTGCCGCTCGAGCTGTCGGTGCCGATCTTCGCCGGCGGCCTGCTGTCGCACCTCGCCGCGCGCGCGCTGGGCGCGACGGGCAACGACCCGGAAGAGGCGGAACGCCGCAACCGCCGCGGCCTGCTGTTCGCGGCGGGCATGATCACCGGCGAGGCGCTGATGGGCATCCTGATCGCCGTGCCGATCGTCGCCACCGGCCGCGCGGACGTGCTGGCGCTGCCCGAGCCGCTGCGCTTCGGCGGCTGGCTGGGCCTGCTCGTGCTCGCCGGGCTCGGCGCCTGGCTGTACCGCACGGCGACCGGCGTCCGCGCCGCAGCCTGACGCGGAGCGATGCGCCGGGAGCCTGGATCCGCGCCGCAGCGCGGCGCCGCGCTGCGCGGGCTGAGCGATCGGGCCAAGCTCGTGCTGTGCCTCGCGATCCTCTACCTCGTGTGGGGCGGCAGCTACCTCGTCACCTCGGTCGGCGTGCACACCCTGCCGCCGTTCCTGCTGGGCGCCGTGCGCTTCTCGATCAGCGGCCTCGCACTGTACGTCATCGCGCAGTGGCTGGGCGAAGGGCGCGCGCCGGTCACCGCGCTCGAACTGCGGCACGTCGCGATCACCGGGTTCTTCACGGTGCTGGTGTCGAATGGCCTCAACGTGTGGTCGATGCAGTGGGTGCCGTCGAACCAGGCGGCACTGCTCAACGTCTCGTCGGCGTTCTGGATCACGATCCTGGGGACCCTCGGCCGACGCGGCCATCCGATCGGCGCCGGCGTGGCCGCGGGCCTGGCGATCGGCGCCGCCGGCGTCGCGATGATCCTGTGGCCGGGCGCCGACGGACCCGAGGCGCCCGGCGCCGCCGCGCTGCTCGGCGCGCAGGTGCCCGCCTATCCGCTCGGCTCGGCGCTGCTGCCGCAGGCCGGCATCCTGCTCGGCTGCTTCGGCTGGGCGCTCGGCACGGCCTACCTGCGCAACGTGCGCACCGGACTCGGGCTGCTCTCGTTCACCGGTCTGCAGATGTTCGCCGGAGGGCTGATGCTGATGGTGCCCGCGGCGCTCGCCGGTGATTTCGCCCGCTGGCAGTGGTCGACGACCGGGATCGCGGCGCTGGCCTACCTGATGGTGTTCAACTCGCTGCTCGCCTACACCGCATATGCGTGGCTCTCGAAGCACGCCACACCGGGCCAGGTCGGCTCGTACGGGCTGGTCAATCCCGCCGTCGCCACGCTGCTCGGCTGGGTCGTGCTCGGCGAGCGACTCAGCGCGCTGCAGTGGCTGGGCACGCTCGTGATCCTCGCCGGAGTGCTGCTGGTGAGCCGGCCCGGCCGGCCCGCCACCGAAGCCGCCTAGCCGGCCGGGCAGCGCGCCACCAGCGGCTCGGCGCGCAGCTTCGCGAGGTCGACGCTGCCGGCCGGCAGCGCGCGGCGCTCGCGGGCGGGCAGCTCGATCCGCGCCGTGAGGTTCGTGCCCCCGGCGTCGCGGATGTTGGTCAGGCCGACGTAGCGCAGCAGCACGCGGTCGGACTTGCGGTAACTGACCTCGATGAAGGGCAGGAACCAGCCGATGACCCCCGACAGGTTCAGCCGGATCACCGACACCGCCGCGCCGTCGATCGCGTCGTCGCGTTCCTTGACCACCTTGAACGTCAGGAAGTCGAGCCGGCTGGGGATCAGGAAAGGGAAACGCACGGTGCGGCCCGCCTCGAGCTCCGCCCAGTGCTTGCGCACGAATTCGTCGAACCCCGCGTCGGTGACGATGGCGACGTTGCCGGGCACCTTCGCCTCGCGAACCGGTGCACGCGCATCCGGACGCTGGAACACCCGCGGACCCTGCGGCGTGCGCCGCAGCCCCTCCTGGTAGCCCGTCCGCGCGTCGAGCAGGCTGAACTCCGGTTCCTCGCGCACGGCGCCGTAGGTGAGGTCCTTGCGGGCAAACGGCTGCCCGCCCGGCGCGCAGCGATAGAGCACCACGCGCGACTCGCGTGGACCGCCCCAGTCCGACACGTGGTGCGACTCCGTGTACAGCAGGCGACCGTCGTCCATGCCGCGGGCGTAGCCGGTGAACGTCAGGTCCGCCGCGAGCGCGAACGCCCCGCAGGCCCAGGTCGCGACCAGGCCGAGGACCGTCGCGCGTGCGCGCCGCCGGCTCAACGCCGCCCGATCCGCTCTAGGCCGCGTGGACCGATGAACCACGAGCCGACCCAGCCGGTGAGGCTGACGATCACGGCGCCCCACAGCGCGCTCCAGAATCCCGCCACCGAGAACCCCGGCAGCACCCAGGCCACCAGCGCCAGCATGCCGGCGTTCACGACCAGCAGAAACAGCCCGAGCGTGACGAGCGTGATGGGGAAGGTCAGGACGATGGCCAGCGGTCGCACCAGCGCATTGACCACACCCAGCAGCGCACCGGCCAGCAGCAGCGTCGGCGCGTCGTCGATCGACAGCCCGTCGACCCACCGGCTCGCGACCCACAGTCCGATGGCGCTGATCACCGCCCGCAGGATGAATCCGGTCATTCGCGTCGCCTCCATGCCCGCCCTGGCCCGGACGTCGCGCTATCTTGCCACCGCGCTATGCTTGCTGCGCGCCGGACCGGCGCAGAACTTCCCCCGGAGAGCTCCAATGGCCAGGGTCCACGTCGTGATGATGCTTGCCGTGCTGCAGTACTTCGCCTTCGGCATGGTGGTGGGCGCCAAGCGCGGGCGCTACGGCGTGCCGGCACCCGCGACCACCGGCCACCCGGACTTCGAGCGCTACTACCGCATCCAGATGAACACGCTCGAGCAGCTGGCGGTGTTCCTGCCGAGCCTGTGGACGTTCGCCACGTTCGTCGACGAGGACTGGGCCGCCGGGCTCGGCCTCGTGTTCGTCGTCGGGCGGCTGCTGTACTTCCGCGGCTATGCGCGCGCCGCCAACCAGCGCCACATCGGCTTCGGCGTCTCGGCGCTGCCCACGCTCGTGCTGCTGGTCGGCGGCCTCATCGGCGCGGGGGCCGCAGCCCTGAGCTGACGCGGCCGACACCGCGGGCGCCGGGCTCCCCGGCGCGAAGCGACTCGGGCGGCAGGCCGCGCCGATCGCGCAGCAGGCGCAGCGCGATCGCCACCTCCGGGTCCCGCGAGGGGGCGGCCAACGGCGCCTCGGGTCCTTCCAGTTCGACGTCCGGCTCGATGCCGCGCTGGTCGATGCGCGCTCCCGAAGGCGTGGCATAGACCGACGTGGTGAGCTTCAGCGCACGACCGTCCGGCAGCGGAATCACGGTCTGCACCGAACCCTTGCCGAAGGTCCGGCGGCCGACCAGCTGCGCCCGCCCGTGGTCCTTCAGCGCACCCGCGAGTATCTCGGCCGCCGACGCCGAGGCACCATTGACCAGCACGACGAGTTCGGGCGCATCGGCGATCTGGCCGGGCCGTGCCTCGAGACGGAAGCGCGCGTCCGGCGCGCGTCCGGTCGCGGTGACGATGACGCCGGACTCGAGGAAATCGTCGGCGACCTCGACGGCCGACTCGAGCACGCCACCGGGGTTGTTGCGCAGGTCGAGGACGATGCCGCGCAGCGGTCCCGACGCGTCGCGCAGTTCCGCGACCACGCGGCGCAGGTCGGCGGGCGTGGTGTCGGAGAAGCTGTCGATGCGCAGGTACGCGTGCCCCGGCTCCAGCAGCGTTCCCGCCACGGTGTGCACTTCGACGAGCGCACGCTCCAGCGCGACGTCGACCAGCTCGTCGGTGCCGCCGCGCCGCACGGTCAGCATCACCCGCGAGCCCTCGGGACCGCGCATCTGGTGGATCGCGGCATCGACGTCCGCACCGACCGGCGCATCGTCGATCCGCAGGATGAGGTCGCCGCTGCGCAGGCCGGCCCGCTCGGCGGGCGAGTCCGCCAGCGGGCGCAGCACCTTGATGCCGCCGCGCTCGGCCTCGACCTCGATGCCGATGCCCGGGTAGCTTCCCGCCGTGCTGGCGCGGATGTCGGCGTACTCCCCGGAGTCGAGGTAGGCGGAGTACGGGTCGAGGCCGCCCACCATGCCGCGCAGGGCCTGCTCGACCAGGCGGTCGGCGGGCACGTCGTCGACGTACTCCTGCCGGACGCGCGCGATGATCTCGGCCATCCGGCGCAGCTCGGCGGGATCCGGGGCGGCGCGCGCCGCGGACGCGGCCGTCGTGGCGGCGGGTGCCGGCGCCGCCGCGATGGCCGACGCGCGCTCGCGGTCCGCGCGCAGGGGGAGGCTGGAAGAGACCACGACGCCGAGCGCCAGCCCGCCCAGCAGGGCGATGGCGGTTCGCGATCGGTGCATCATGACGGACCCCTGGCCAAGGACCGGTCGATGTTACCGCAAGCGCGGCACGCGCGACTCAGGCCACCAGCGCGCGGACCATGCGGGCGATCCGGTACTGGGCGACCAGCACCAGCAGCGAGCAGAAGCCCAGCGCGCCCACGGCCGCTGCGTAGCGCAGCCCGGCTCGCCACTCCTCCGCGCGATAGCGGTCCAGCCACGTCAGGCTGACCGCACCGAGGACCGGCAGTCCGGTTGCCTGCCGCAGCGCGCGCGCACTGAAGAACACCGGCCGCAGCATCTGCATCAGGTACGCCACGCCGCCGCCTGCGGCGAGCCCCAGCAGCAGCACGAGCACGATCAGGATGCCGCGCTTCGGCTCCACGGGGTCGAACAGCGCGTTCGGCGGGTCGATCACCTCGAACTGCAGCGCCGCGCCTGCGCCCTGGCCGACGCGGGAACGCTCGAGGCGCTCGACGACGGCCTGGTGCTGGTCGCGCGCAAGCTGGTACTCGCGGTTCAGCTGCGCGAACTCCGCTTCCGCCTCGGGCGCCGAGTCGAGCATCCGGCGCAGTTCGGCGACCGCGGTACGCCGCGCGGTGACGTCCGACTGCAGAGACGCGACCTCGACCTCGACCTGGTTGTACTGCAGCTGGATGCTCTGGAAGACGGGGCTGGCGGTCAGCCCGGCGCGCGCCGCCGCGCCCGGATCGCCGCGGCGCGCGGCGTCGAGGTCGGCGGCCTGCCGGGCCCGCAGCTCCTCGAGAGTCTGGCGAA
>JBIIDW010000075.1:0-7688 GCA_044238215.1 Steroidobacteraceae bacterium | reverse complement strand
GGACGCCGCGGCACGCCGCGCGCGACCCGCTTCAGCGGACCTCGCAGAAGCAGTGCGAGTAGAGGCGCTGCGGCTCCGCCATGCGCGCCATGCGCGCGATGTCCTTCTCGAAGGGCTGCAGCTGCCGCGACAGCGGCAGGGTCGTCACGCCCGACCGTCCGTCGACGGCCCGGACCACGACACCGGCCGTCCAGATCTTGATGGACTGCGCGAGTTCCTGCGCCCACGAAAGCTTGGGCTCGAGGTAGTCGACCGAATACTTGCCCTCCGCCAGCTTCGCGCGACGTGCGGCGCTGCGGACGGCATCGTCGAACGAACCGAGCTGGTCGACGAGGCCGGCCTGCCTGGCGTCGGTGCCGGACCAGACGCGGCCCTGCGCCACGGCGTCGACCTGGTCGCGGGTCTTCCTGCGGCCGGACGAGACCCTGCCGAGGAAGTCCTCATAGCCGCGACCCACCAGCGACTGGATCAGTTCGGCCGCCGCCGGACCCACCGGGCGGTCGATCCGGAACTCCCCGGACAGCGGCGTGGTGCCCACACCGTCGACGCCGACGCCGATCTTGTCGAGGCCGCGGTTCACCGTCGGAAACAGCGCGAAGATGCCGATCGAGCCGGTGATCGTGGCCGGACTGGCCCAGATCTCGTCGGCCGGCGCCGCGATGTAGTAGCCGCCCGAGGCCGCGAGGTCGCCCATCGAAACCACGACGGGGCGCCCGGTCGCCTTGAAGGCCAGCAGTTCGCGGTGAATCACCTCGGACGCCAGCGCGCTGCCGCCCGGACTGTCGATGCGCAGCACCAGCGCCTTGACGTTCTTGTCGAGGCGGGCGTCGCGCACGAGCTCCGCCGTCGAGTCGCCGCCGATGACTCCGGCAGGCTGCTCGCCGTCGAGGATCTCGCCCGAGGCCACGATCACTCCGACGCGCGAGTCGGCATGCGGCCGGATCTTTTCCTCCGCCCGTGCGACGCGGAGGAACTCGCCCATCGACACGGACCTGTACGAGGCGCGGTCCTCGTCGGCACCCACCAGCTGCGCAACCCGCGACTCGACGTCGAGAGAGGTCTTGAGCCCGGTGACGAGCTTCGCGTCGAGCGCCACCCGCGCCGAATCGCCCTTGGCCGCGGTCACTGCAGCCGTGTAGCCGTCCACGTAGGACTTGACCGCGGCCGGCGGAAGCCCGCGCGCCCTGGCCACGGCGGCGAGGTACGCGGACCAGAGGTCGTCGAGGTAGGCGCGGCTCTCTTCACGATCCTCGGCGGACATGTCCTCGCGGATGAAGGTCTCGGCAGCGCTCTTGTACGCGCCGACGCGAAACACGTTCACGTCGACTCCGAGGCGGTCGAGCGCCCCCTTGTAGTAGGTGCGGTAGCGCTCGTAGCCCTCGAGGACGACGAGACCCATCGGGTCGAGGTAAACCTCGTCGGCGTGCGCGGCGACGTAGTAGCTGTCGCGCGTGTAGGCCGTCGCGGTGGCGATGACCTTCTTGCCGCTCTTGCGGAATGCGTCCACCGCCCGAGCGAACTCGTCGAGCGTGGGCTGCCCCGCGCCAGCCATGGCGTCGAACTCGAGCACCAGCGCCTTGATCCGCGCGTCCTTGGCCGCCGCCGTGATGGCGTCGGTGAGGTCGCGCAGCAGCGTTTCGTTCTGGCCCAGACCGCGTGCCTCCGCGATCGCGAGCTCGATCGGATCGCCGGAGCGCTGCTCGACGATCTCGCCCTCGGGGCGCAGGACGAGCGCGGCGTCCGTCGGCATCGCCGGAATCGATGTCCGCAGCGCGCCGAACACGAAGCCGAAGATGATCAGCAGCAGCAGCAGGTGGAGGACCTTGCGCAGCCCGTCCAGCCCGCGGAACACGAAACGGAAGAAGGCACGCACGGGGGTCACTCCGCCGTCAGCGACGGCAACGGGGAAGACGCCGGGCGCGCCCCGCAGCAGCGGCTACGGGCGCGCCCGGCGTCGCGATCAGACCTTTTCTTCGATGCGGGCAGCCTTGCCCGAGAGCTTGCGCAGGTAGTACAGCTTCGCCCGGCGCACGTTGCCGCGACGCTTCACGGACACGTCCGCGATGGTCGGGCTGTGCGACTGGAACGTGCGCTCGACACCCTCGCCGTGCGAGATCTTGCGCACGGTGAACGAGGAGTTGAAGCCGCGGTTGCTCTTCGCGATCACCACGCCCTCGTAGGCCTGCAGGCGCTCGCGGTCGCCTTCGACGACCTTGACGTTGACCACCACGGTGTCGCCCGGGTTGAACGCGGGCAGCTGCCGCGTCATGCGGCTCTTTTCGATTTCGGCAATGACGTTAGCCATGTTTGTCCACCTCTCGCTCTGCGAGATATTCATTCAACAGCCGACTCTCCTCGGCGGAGAGCCCGCGACTCACGATCATGTCCGGCCGCCGCTCCCAGGTCCGGCCGATGGCCTGCCTGAGCCGCCAGCGCCGGATCGCCGCATGGTTGCCGCCCTGCAGCACCTCCGGCACCTGTCGGCCCTCCCACTCCAGCGGCCGCGTGTAATGCGGCCAGTCGAGCAGCCCGCCGGTGTGAGACTCCTCCACGCTGGAGCGCGCATCGTTCAGCGCGCCCGGGAGCAGCCTGACCACGGCGTCGACGACCACCAGCGCCGCGAACTCGCCGCCGGAAAGGACGTAGTCCCCCAGCGAGAGCTCGCGATCGATGCGTGCCTCGACCAGCCGCTCGTCCAGCCCTTCGTAGCGGCTGGCGACCAGCACGAAACCCGGCAGCGCCGCGAGTTCGCCCGCGATCCGCTGCCCGAAACGTTCACCCTGCGCCGACAGGTGGATCCGCGGGACTCCCGCGGGCAACCGCCCCGCCAGCGCGTCGATCGCACCGGCCCATGGCGCCGGCACACCGACCATTCCCGGACCGCCGCCGTACGGCCTGTCATCGACCGTGCGGTGCGCGTCCTGCGCATGCAACCGCGGGTCCTCGACGTCGACGCGCGCGATGCCACGCTGCAGCGCCCGCCCGAGAACCCCGTGCCCCAGCGCCCCGCGGACCAGCTCCGGGAACAGCGTGACGACCCCGATGTCCACCGCGACCCTCCGGCCCCGCCGCGTCAGAAGTCCGCAGGCCAGTCCACCCAGACGCCGCGCTCGACAGGGTCGATCCGCCGCAGGTGCTGACGGGTCAGCGGAAGCCAGCGCTCCCGCTCCCCCACCACCACCATGACCGGATTCGCCGGCATGTCAACGAACCGCTCCAGGGTACCCAGTTCGACGCCCTCGAGGGTTCTCACGGTGAACCCCAGCAGGTCGTCGCGGTAGTACTCGCCGGGCGGCAGCGCGGGCAGGTCCTCGCGCCTCACCTCGACGAGCGACCCCACGAGCCGCTCCGCATCCTCACGGGCCGCGCAGCCTTCGAGCTGGACCACCAGCCCGCCGGACCCCGCGCGACCCTGCAGCAGCCTCACCGGCTGCCGCTCCCGCCCGATACCGCTCAGGTACCAGACGTCATAATTCAGCAGGCCCTCGGGCGGCTCGGTCCAGGACTGGACGTGCAGCGCGCCGCGCAGGCCGTTCGGGCGCCCGATGCGCCCCATCTCCACCCAACCGGAAGACACGGACGACGCCGAACCTCCCGAACCGCGGTTCAGGCGCTGGCCTGAGCCTGCTTGCGGTAGTCCTTCACCAGCGCGCGCACGCGCTCGGACTGCTGGGCACCCAGCCCGACCCAGTGGTCGATGCGGCCGAGGTCAAGCTTGAGCCGGGTCTCGCCCTTGCGGGCGACCGGGTTGAAAAACCCAACGTTTTCAAGGCTCAGGCCACCCTGGCGCTTGCGGCTGTCGGTCACCACCACGTGGTAGAACGGCGAGTTCGTGGCACCACGCCGGGTCAGACGGATCGTTACCATGGATCGATGTTGCTCTCGGGCTGAGGTCGTCGCACCCGCGCCGAGGCGCAGGCCCTGAAAAAAGAGCGCGGAGTCTACAGAAATCAGGGACTTGATGGAAGAGGTCAGGGCCGCGGGAAACCGGGGGGCATGCCGCCCTTGAATGCGCCGAGCATCCGCCGCAGCTTGCCGCCCTTCATGCTCTTCATCATCCGCTGCATCTCGGCAAACTGCTTGAGCAGCCGGTTCACGTCCTGCACCTGGGTGCCGGAGCCCGCGGCGATCCGCCGGCGCCGCGAACCGTCGATGATGTCAGGGCGGCGCCGCTCGCGGTGCGTCATCGAATTGATGATGGCAACCTGGCGGCGCAGCTCGCGATCGCCCTGCTCGGTCGGCGCAGCGCCCTTGACCATGTGGCTGGGCAGCTTGTCGACGAGCGCGCCGAGCCCGCCCATCTTCTGCAGCTGCTCGAACTGGCCGCGCAGGTCGTAGAGGTCGAAGCCCTGGCCGGAGGCGACCTTGCGGGCCAGCCGTTCCGCCTCGGCCGCGTCGACTTTGTCCTGCACCTGCTCGACGAGCGCGACCACGTCGCCCATGCCGAGGATGCGCCCGGCCATCCGCTCCGGGTCGAAGGGCTGGAGCGCGTCGGGCTTCTCGCCCACGCCGACGAACACGATCGGCTTGCCGGTGACGTGGCGTACCGACAGCACGGCGCCACCGCGGGCGTCGCCGTCCGCCTTGGTCAGCACGATGCCGGTCAGATCCAGCGCGTCGGTGAACGCGCGGGCCGCCTTCAGGGCGTCCTGGCCGGCCATCGCGTCGACCACGAACAGGCGCTCGTGGGTACCCACGGCGCGCTCGATCTCGCGCACCTCTTCCATCAGCTCGGCGTCGACGTGCAGGCGGCCCGCGGTGTCGACGATCAGCACGTCGTAGACGCCGGACCGCGCCCGCTCCAGCGCGGCCCGCGCAATGTCGGCCGGCCGCTGCTCGGACCCGGACGGCTGGAAGTCGGCGCCGACCTGCGCGGCGAGCCGTTCCAGCTGCAGGATCGCCGCGGGGCGCCGCACGTCGGTGCTCACCAGCAGCACCCGCTTCTTCTGCCCGACCAGCCAGCGCGCCAGCTTCGCGGCCGTGGTGGTCTTGCCGGCGCCCTGCAGTCCCGCCAGCAGCACGACATAAGGCGGCTGCGCACGCAGCTCGAAGCCCGCCCGGGCGCCGCCGAGCAGCGCCACCAGCTCGCGATGCAGGATGGAGACGAACACCTGGCCCGGCTTCAGGCTGGTGGCCACCTCGGCACCCAGGGCCTTCTCGCGCACCGCGTCGACGAAGGACTTGACGACGGGCAGCGCCACGTCGGCCTCGAGCAGCGCCATGCGCACCTCGCGCAGCGTCTCGGCGACGTTGTCCTCGGTGATGCGCCCCTTGCCGGACAGGTTCTGGACCGTCCGGGCGAGTTTTTGACTCAGGTTCTCGAACATCCCATGATTATACGGTGATGGACCCGGACGTCGCCCTGCTGCTGGGCCTGCTCGCACTCTGCCTGGCTCTCTCGGCGTTCTTCTCGGGCACCGAGACGGCGCTGATGAGCATCAACCGCTATCAGCTGCGCACCATGGCCAACCGCGGCCACCGCGGCGCCATCCTGGCGGAGAAGCTGCTGGAGCGCCCCGACCGGCTGATCGGCCTGATCCTGCTCGGCAACAACCTCGCCAACAACCTGGCAGCCACCCTCGTGGCGATACTGGTCGTGCGCGTCTACGGCGACGAGTGGGTCGCGGTGGGCGCCGGCATCCTGACCCTGATCATGCTGATCTTCTGCGAGGTGGGTCCGAAGACCTACGGCGCGCTGCATCCCCGCGGTGTCGCCACCACCTCGTCCTACGTCTACACGGGGCTGCAGTGGCTGCTGCGGCCCGCCGTCGCCGTGATCGGCTGGTTCACCAACGGGGCGCTGCGCCTGCTGGGCGTGCGCGTCGACCGCCAGACCCAGCAGCACATGCTGTCCAGCGAGGAGCTGCGCACGGTGGTCGCCGAGGCCGGGGCGATGATCCCGAGCAGCCACCAGCAGATGCTGATGAGCATCCTCGACCTCGAGCGCGTCACGGTGAAGGACATCATGGTGCCGCGGCAGGACATCTCCGGCATCGACCTCGAGGAGGACTGGGAGCGCATCCTCGACCAGCTGCGCCAGACCCCGCACACGCGCCTGCCCGTCTACGAGGGCGGCATCGAGAACATGATCGGGCTGCTGCACATGAAGCGGGTGGCGCAGGAACTGGCGCGCGGCGAACTGGACCGCGACCGCCTGCGCAGCCTCGCGGCTGCGCGCGAGCCCTACTACGTGCCCGAGGGTGCCTCGCTGACGGTGCAGCTGGCGAACTTCAAGCGCGACCGGCGCCGGCTCGCCTTCGTCGTCGACGAGTATGGCGACATCCTCGGGCTGGTGACGCTGGAGGACATCCTCGAGGAGATCGTCGGCGAGTTCACCTCCGACCCGGGCACCGCCTCGAGTCGCAACGTGCACCGGGAGGGCCCCGGCGTGTTCGTCGTCAACGCGGGCACCACGATCCGCGCACTCAACCGTGCGCTCGGCTGGAAGCTGCCGACGGATGGCCCCAAGACCCTCAACGGCCTGCTGCTCGAGCGGCTCGAGACGATTCCCGCAGCGGGCACGGTGGTCCGCCTCGATGACCTGCAGATGGAGATCCTGCAGATCGCCGACAACGCGATCCGCACCGTCCGCGTGCGCAGCGTCGTCAATCCCCGCTGAGCAGCCCGCGCAACTCGGCGAGTCGTTCGACGCCGAGCACCTCGAGACCCTCGGGCGGCCGCCGAGGCACGTTGTCGCGCGGCACGACGGCGCGCCGGAAGCCCTGCTTCGCCGCTTCCCTCAGCCGCTCCTCACCGTAGGCGACCGGCCGCACCTCGCCCGTCAGGCCGACTTCCCCGAAGGCCACCAGGGTCTCCGGAATGGCGCGGTCGCGCAGGCTCGAGGCGAGCGCGAGCAGCAGCGGCAGGTCGCTGGCCGTCTCGCGCAGGCTGATGCCACCGACGACGTTCGCGAACACGTCGTGATCCTGCAGCGAGATGCCGGCGTGGCGGTTCAGCACCGCCAGCAGCATCGACAGCCGGGTCGGGTCCAGGCCCTGCGCGACCCGCCGCGGGTTGCCGAAGCGCATCGGGTCCACCAACGCCTGGATCTCGACCAGCAGCGGCCGTCCGCCGTCGCGCGCAACGGTGACGATGCTGCCGGGTGCGACCACCTGTGGCCGCGCGAGGAAGATGGCCGACGGGTTCGCCACCTCGCGCAGGCCGCCCTCGGTCATGGCGAAGAACGCCAGTTCGTTGACGGCCCCGAAGCGGTTCTTGGTTGCGCGCACGATGCGGAAACGGGAACCCGCATCGCTCTCGAAGTACAGCACGGTGTCGACCAGGTGCTCGAGCACCCTGGGTCCGGCGATCGTGCCCTCGCGCGTGACGTGGCCGACGATGAACACCGCCGTGCCCGTCGCCTTCGCGAAGCGCACCAGTTCCGCGGCGCACTCGCGCAGCTGCGACACGCCACCGGCGCTGGCCGACACGGTGGGCAGGAACACCGTCTGGATCGAGTCGATCACGAGCAGGCGTACGCGGCGCTCCCTGGCGACCTGCAGCACCTGCTCGAGGTCGGCCTCCGGCGCCACCTGCAGCGCCTCCGCCTGCAGCCCGAGACGGTGCGCGCGCAGCCCGACCTGGTCGGCCGACTCCTCGCCCGTGGCGTACAGCACGGTGCCGGCGCGGGACACATCGGCGGCAACCTGCAGCAGCAGCGTCGACTTGCCGATGCCGGGATCGCCGCC
>JBIIDW010000074.1:0-7697 GCA_044238215.1 Steroidobacteraceae bacterium | reverse complement strand
GCCCAGCACGAAGCCCTGGATCCAGCGGACGTCCTGCTCGGCTGCGGGATCGGCCGGGTGATCGGCGGCGCGCGGCCAGGGCGCGAGCATCACCGACTCGCCGGGACGATCGGCCAGGGGTGCGACCTTCTGCCAGATCTCCTCGGTGATGAAGGGCATGATCGGATGCAAAGCCCGCAGCAGCGTTTCCAGCACGCGCAGCAGGGTGTTGCGGGCGGCGAGTCGCGCGCCGGGCGACGCGGTGGCGCCCTGCAGCACCGGTTTGGCGAACTCGAGGTACCAGTCGCAGAATTCGTACCACGTGAATTCGTAGAGGGCGGATGCCGCGTAGTCGAACCGGTACTGGGCGAAGGCGTCGTCCACCTGCGCCAGCGTGCGGCCCAGGCGCGACTCGATCCAGCGCTCGGCGACGCCGGGCTCGGGAGCCACCGGGCCGTCGGGCGCCGGGGTACCCTCGACGGTCATCAGCACGAAGCGCGACGCGTTCCAGAGCTTGTTGCAGAAGTTGCGGTAGCCCCCGACCCGCGCGAGGTCGAAGCGCAGGTCCGCGCTCTGCGTCGCGAGCGACGCGAACGTGAAGCGCAGCGCGTCGGTGCCGTGCGCGGCGATCCCCTCGGGAAAGGCCTTGCGGGTGGCCTTCTCGATCGCCGGCGCGAGCCGCGGCTGCATGAGTCCCGTGGTGCGCTTGGCGACGAGGTCCTCCAGCGCGATCCCGTCGACGATGTCCAGCGGGTCGATGACGTTGCCCTTGGACTTCGACATCTTCTGGCCTTCCGAATCGCGGATCAGGCCGTGGACGTAGACCTCGCGGAACGGGACCTCGCCCATGAACTTCAGGCCCATCATGACCATCCGGGCGACCCAGAAGAAGATGATGTCGAAGCCCGTGACCAGCACGGCCGTGGGGTAGAACTGGCGCAGCGCCGGGTCGGCCGCCGGCCAGCCCAGCGTCGAGAAAGGCCACAGCGCCGACGAGAACCACGTGTCGAGCACGTCGTCGTCCTGCCGCAGGACGGCCCCCGTCGGGAGCCCCGAGCGTGCGCGCGCCTCGGCCTCCG
Source organism: Steroidobacteraceae bacterium (assembly GCA_044238215.1). Lineage (GTDB taxonomy): Bacteria > Pseudomonadota > Gammaproteobacteria > Steroidobacterales > Steroidobacteraceae > UBA964. The sequence continues at coordinate 6,639 of JBIIDW010000074.1, read as the reverse complement.
TCCGCCCCACGTGCACGCGGCCGGCGTCGTCGTACCACGCGGGGATGCGATGGCCCCACCAGAGCTGGCGGCTGATGCACCAGTCCTTGATGTTGCGCATCCACTCGAAGTAGGTCCGTGCCCAGTTCTCGGGGACGAAGCGGATGTCGCCGCGCTCGACCGCCGCGATCGCGGGCGCCGCGAGAGCGTCGACCTTCACGTACCACTGGTCCGTGAGGTACGGCTCGATCACCGATCCCGAGCGGTCGCCGCGCGGCACCATCAGCTTGTGCGGAGCCACCTTGTCGAGCAGGCCTTCCGCCTCGAGCTCGGCAACGATGAGCCTGCGCGCCTCGAAGCGGTCGAGGCCGCGGAACCGCTCGGGCGCGAGCTCGTTGAGGCTGGCGTCGGGACCGAAGACGTTGAGCAGCGGCAGGCCGTGGCGCTGCCCGACCTCATAGTCATTGAAGTCGTGCGCCGGCGTGATCTTGACGCAGCCCGAGCCGAACTCGGGGTCGACGTAATCGTCGGCGATGACGGGAATGCTGCGTCCGGTCAGCGGCAGCCTGACCTGGCGCCCGACGAGGTGTCGATAGCGGTCGTCGGCGGGATTCACCGCCACGGCGACGTCGCCGAGCAGCGTCTCGGGACGGGTGGTGGCCACGACGACATGCGTCGCGCCGCCCTCGACGGGGTAGCGGATGTGCCACAGCGAGCCGTCCTCCTCTGCGCTCGCCACCTCGAGGTCGGAGACGGCGGTGCGCAGGACCGGATCCCAGTTCACCAGCCGCTGTCCGCGGTAGATCAGGCCCTCGTCGTAAAGCCGCACGAAGACCTCGGTCACCGTCTTCGACAGTCCTTCGTCCATGGTGAAGCGGTCGCGCGACCAGTCCACCGAGGCGCCCAGCCGGCGCAGCTGGCGCGCGATCGTGCCGCCCGACTGCGCCTTCCATTCCCAGACTCGCTCGATGAACGCGTCGCGCCCGAGCTCGGCGCGACGGATGCCCTGCGCCTCGAGCTGACGCTCGACGACCATCTGCGTGGCGATGCCGGCGTGATCGGTGCCCGGCTGCCAGAGCGTCGGCTCGCCGCGCATCCGGTGGTAGCGGGTCAGTGCGTCCATGATCGTGTCCTGGAACGCATGCCCCATGTGCAGCGTCCCGGTCACGTTCGGCGGCGGTATGACGATGCAGTACCCCGGGCCGTCGCCGCGCGGTGCGAACAGGCCGGCGGACTCCCACCGGTCATAGATCCGCCGCTCGATCTGCTGCGGCGCGTAGACCTTGTCCATGCGTCAGCGGCCGGACCGGCGGATCAGGAAGTCGGTCAGCAGGCCGACCGGTCGGCCGGTGCTGCCCTTGAGCGCCCCGGAAAGGTAGGCGGTGCCGGCGATGTCGAGGTGCGCCCACTTCAGGCCGCGCGCGAACTTCGCGAGGAACGCGGCAGCTGTGATTGCGCCGCCGTCGCGTCCCGCGACGTTCGCGAAGTCGGCAAAGTTGCTCTTGAGCTGCTCGCCATATTCCTCGGTGAGCGGCAGCTGCCAGGCACGGTCGTCGGCGCGCAGGCCGCTGTCGACCAGTTCCTGCGCAAGCTCGTCGTCGTTGGCCATGACCCCGCTGTGGTGCGCGCCGAGGGCGACCACGCAGGCGCCGGTCAGCGTCGCCACGTCGACCACGACGGCCGGGTCGTAGCGCCGGGCGTAGTGCAGGGCGTCGCAGAGGATGAGCCGGCCCTCGGCGTCCGTGTTGAGGATCTCGACCGTCTGGCCGGAGGCGCTGGTCGCGACGTCGCCCGGCTTGACCGCCCGCCCGCCGGGCATGTTCTCGCAGGCCGGGATGAGGCCGACGACGTGCAGCGGCAGCCCGAGCTCGGCCGCGGACACCAGCGCGCCGAAGACCGCCGCCGCGCCCGACATGTCGAACTTCATTTCGTCCATCCCGCCCGGGTCCTTGAGCGAGATACCGCCGGTGTCGAACGTGATGCCCTTGCCGACCAGCACCACCGGGGCGCGCCGGCCGCGACCCGGCTTGTGCTCGATGACGATGAAGCGTGGTGGCTGGGCGCTGCCCTGCGTGACGGCGAGGAAGCAGCCCATCTTCTCGTCCCGGATGGCGGCTTCGTCGAGGACCTTGACGGCGACGCTCGGGTAGCGCTCGGTGAGCCGCTGCGCCTGCTCGGCGAGATAGGTGGGCGTGCAGAAGTTGGGCGGCAGGTTGGCCAGGTCGCGGGTCACCCGCGCGCCCGCGCCCATCGCCGCGCCGTGCTGCAGGCCGCGCCGGGCGGCGGCGGCGGCCTTCGCCGGCAGCGGCCCGAACACAAGCTTCTGCAGGGCGGGCGCCGGGGCTTTCTTGCCTGACTTGAGGTCGTTGACGCGATAGATCGCCAGGTGCGAGACGTCGGCGGCAGACCGGGCGAAATGGTAGTCGTCGAGCTCGCGCTGCGCGGGGCGCGACAGCGCCACGGCGGCGCTGGTCACCCTCGTGCGCGACAGCGCACCGACGGCCGCGGCGACCGTCCGGCGCCATGCGCGACGGTTCAGCGAGCCGCGCGGGCCCTGGCCGGCCAGCAGCAGCCGGCTCGCGCGCATCCGCGGCAGCGCGGGCAGCAGCAGCGTTTCGCCCACCCGGCCGGCGAAGTCACCGTGCGCGATGAAGCGGGAGAGCGCACCATCGGTTGCGCGGTCGAGCTGGCGCGCAGGGTCCGATAGCTCGCCAGATTCGTGGATGCCCACGACCAGGCAATCGACACTGAGTTGCGCGAGGCCCTTGGAGAAAACGTCGAACTGCATCGGCTGCCTCCGCGGCGCGTGGTCCGGCGACGGCGCCGAAGCCCTCCGGGCCAGCGAACTGAAGTACCATTCTAGCCGAAGCCGGGAGCCGCCACCGTGCGCCGAATCCTCGACCGACACATCCTCCGCGAGGTCGTGACCACCTGGCTGGCCGTGACCGTCGTCCTGCTGGTCGTGCTGCTGACGAATCAGGTCGCCCAGGTGCTCAACCGGGCCGCCGAGAGCCAGTACCCGCGGGGCGTGGTCGGCGAACTGATTGCGCTCAGCGCGCTGCAGAACCTGTCGGTACTCGTCCCGGTCGCGCTGCTGCTCGGCATCGTGCTCGCCTTCGGCCGGCTCTACCACGACAGCGAGATGGCGGCGGCCCTGGCCTGCGGCGTCAGCCCGTCGCGCATCCTGGGCCCCGTGGCGGTGCTGACGCTCGTCGTGTTCCTGGGGATGGCCTGGCTGAGTTTCCAGGGTGTGCCCTACGCGGCGTCCCGCGCTACGGAGCTGCGTGCCGAAGCGATCCGCAGCGGCCAGTTCGCGCCGATCGCGCCGGGCCGTTTCCGCAGTTTCGGCGGCGGGTCGACGGTGGTCTACGCGCAGTCGGCCGGGATCGACGGCACGCTGGAGCGCGTGTTCGTCAAGCGCAGCCGCGGCGCCCGCTACGAGATCGCGGTGGCCCGCCGCGCCCGGCACAGCATCTCGGCCGACGGGACTCTGCACACCCTGACCCTGTACGACGGCGAGCGCTTCGAGGGTGCCCCCGGCCAGGCCGCGTTCCGCATCGTGCGTTTCGCGGAGAACGTGGTTCCCGTGCGCCTGCCGCCGGCCGGGAGCGCCGACCCGCCGCTGGAGGCGCGACCCACCGGCGCGCTGCGCGCCTCGACGGATCCCGAGCAGCGTGCCGAATACCACTGGCGCGTGGCGCTGCCCGTCATGACCCTGGTGCTCGCGCTGCTTGCGGTGCCGCTGTCGCGCCTGCGCCCGCGCCAGGGCCGCTATGCAAGGGTCGGGCTGGCCATCATCGCCTACTTCGTCTACGTCAGCCTCGCCTCGGCCGCGAAGGTCTGGGCCGCACGGGGCCTGACTCCCGACGCGCTGGGGCTCTGGTGGGTGCACGCCATCGTCGTCGTGCTCGTGCTGGGTGCGCTGTCGGTCCCGGCGGCACTGGCGCGCTGGCGCCATCGCCCCATGCCGGTGCCCGCATGACGACGCTCGATCGCCACATCATCCGCGCCGTGCTGGTCGGCGTCGCGATGGTCGCAGGGGTCCTGCTGACGCTGGGCGGGCTGTTCCTGTTCCTCGGCCAGCAGGACGACATCGGCGTCGGCAGTTACTCCACACTCGACGCCCTCGGCTTCGTGCTTCTGAACCTGCCGCAGCAGGCCTGGGAACTGCTGCCGATCAGCGCGCTGATCGGCGCACTGCTGGGACTCGGGACCCTGGCGCGGGGCAGCGAATTCGTCGTGATGCGCGCGGCCGGCCTGTCGGTGTGGCGCATTGCGCTCTCCGTGCTGATGGCGGGGTTGCTGCTCGGCGGGTTCGGCGCCGTGCTCGGAGAAGTCCTGGCCCCGCCGATGCAGCAGCTGGCGAAGCAGCAGAAGGCCTTCGCGAAGTTCTCGGATGTGAGCTTCGCCGGCAGCGGCGGGGCCTGGGTGCGCGACGGCAATCTCATCTTCAACGTCGAGCGTCAGTCGGGTGAGAATCAGTTCGGCGGCATGGTGCTCTATGAACTGTCGCCCGACCACGAGCTGGTCGCCGTGGGCCGGGCGTCCAGCGCCCGGGCCGGCGTCGACGGCACCTGGAGCCTCGCGCAGTATGCTGAATCGAGATTCGATGCCGACCGGGTGGTCGCCTCGCGTGTCGCGAGTCGCGCCATCGAGTCCAACCTGAGCGCGGAGTTCCTCGGCATCGCGTCCAGCGATCCGCAGCAGTTGCCCTCGGCGGTGCTGCTGCGCATGGTCCGGCACCTGGAGGCGAACGGACTCGATTCCCGCGAGGCGACCTACGCACTCTGGTCGCGGGTCGCGCGCTCGATCGCCGTCGTCGCGGCCCTGATGCTGGCGCTGCCGTTCGTGTTCGGCTCGCTGCGCGGCTCCAGCGCGGGCGCACGCACGTCGCTGGGGCTCGTGATCGGCATCGGGTTCTTCCTGCTGCAACGCATGCTCGAGAGCGGCGGCGTGGTTTTCGATGCCAGCCCCGTCGTGCTGGCATGGATTCCCACGGCGCTGATGGGGGGGATCGCCACGGTGCTGCTGGCGCGGACCCGTTGAACGGCAATGCCATCCGCCTAGAATGCCGAGGGGGCCGCCCCGGCGGCGGTGTGCAGGACGACCGACATGAGCGAACTCGGGACAACCGCCGGACGGCGGGTTTGGGACGCCCCTGTCCGGATCATCCACTGGGGGCTCGTGCTTGCGGTATTCGGCGCCTGGGTTTCCCGCGAACTCGAGGGCGACTGGTTCCGTGTGCACACCTGGTGCGGATACACGGTCCTGCTGCTCGCCTCGACCCGTGTCGCCTGGGGCTTCGTGGGCACCCGTCACGCGCGCTTCTCCGCCTTCGTGCGCGGCCCCGGGGCGATCGTCGCCTACCTGCGCGGCCTGCTCGGCCGCGGCGGCGGGGCGCCGTCGCCGGCAGGACACAATCCGCTCGGCGCGCTGATGGTGCTGGCGCTGCTGGCGCTGCTGCTCGCCCAGGCGCTGACGGGCCTGTTCGCCAACGACCAGATCATGGAGACCGGTCCGCTGTTCGGCTACGTCACCGCGCAGCTCAGCGACCGCCTGACCACGGTGCACAAGCAGTTGTTCGACGTGCTGACCGCGGCGATCGCGGTGCACGTGCTGGCGGCGCTGGTCTATCTGTTCGTGAAGCGCGAAAACCTGATCCTGCCGATGATCACCGGTCGCAAGCCGGCTTCTGCCGTGCCGCCGGCCGAGGAGATCGGCTCGTCGCGCAGCTGGCTCGCGCTGCTGTGCCTCGCCGCGCTGGCGGGTCTTCTGTATGCGATAGTCCGCACGGCGCCGGAGGCGTCGCTGTTCATTTTCTGAAAAAATCGGGGGTGGCCATGGATTTCGAACGACGTCAGATCCTGTTCGGCGGCCTGTCGGGCCTGGCGCTCGCCGCCACGGCCTCGACCGACGCCATCGCGGCCGCCTCCGCCGGCCCGGGTCCCGGCCTGACCGGACCCTACGTGGACCTCACCACGACGCGGGGCAACCTGCTGACGATGGCCCGAATCGTCGGCGACCTCGACCTCGGCAAGCAGCGCTCGGGGTGGTACGACGGCTACGTCAGCGGCGTGCGTCCCAACGAGCCGCTGCGGGACCTGTTCGGCTTCGCCGGCTTCGGCATGACGCGGCTGCTCCCGCACGAGAGCGGGCAGGGCTACCGCAAGGTGCTGCGCGAGGTCGGCATCTACTACGACCTGAAGTCGAAGGAGCCGCTCGAGGAGTTCCTGAATCCGTACACCAACGAGCGGGTGCGCGTGGTGCACGTCGCCAACGACCCGTTCAACCAGGTGCTGCAGGAGTACGTCCAGCCGCCGCCGAATTACGGCGGGCTGAATCCGACGGCCCCGCCGCCGCGCATCCCGGCGATCTACCCCTGGGGGCGCCAGGGCCCCTACGCGCGCCTCGAGCGCCACATCCACCTCTACTACAAGGCCGCGCTGCAACCCGACAAGTGGCCGCGCGAGTCCTCGGGCCCGATGTCCCGCGTGTCGGAGTTCTTCTCGTACTTCGTGCCGCTCGACAAGATCCAGGACCCGAAGTGCACGGCGCTGCCGTTCCACGGCACGTGGTCGCGCGTGACGCCCTGGCTGCCCTGGCTGCTGATGGGCCAGGAGCCCGGTCACTGCCAGTACCAGACCTTCCAGGGCGGCGGCA
>JBIIDW010000073.1:0-7700 GCA_044238215.1 Steroidobacteraceae bacterium | reverse complement strand
GACCATCGCGATGGCGGCGCAGCGGATCATCGCCGGCGAGGGCGACATCTACGTCGCCGGCGGCGTCGAGTCGATCTCCTGCGTGCAGCTCGAGATGAACATGCACATGTTCGTCGACCCCGCGCTCGAGCGCCTCAAGCCCGAGGTCTACTGGCCCATGCTGCGCACCGCCGAGACGGTGGCCGCTCGCTACGGCATCACCCGTGACCGGATGGACGATTACGGCGCGCGCAGCCAGCAGCGCGCCTGCGCGGCGCAGGCCGCTGGGCACTTCGCCGCGGAGATCGAGCCGATCTCGGTGCGCACCGCGCTGGTCGACAAGGCCACCGGCATGCTGCAGACCCGCAAGGTCACGGTCGATCGCGACGAAGGCCTGCGCGAGGGCACCACCGCCGAGGCGCTGGCGCGCATCAAGCCCGCGCAGCCGGGCGGCACGATCGCCGCCGGCAACGCCAGCCAGTTCTCCGACGGCGCCGGCGCCTGCGTGGTCATGAGCGAGGCCGAGGCCCAGCGCCGCAACCTCGCGCCGCTCGGCGCGTTCCGCGGCTTCGCCGTGGCCGGCTGCGAGCCCGACGAGATGGGCATCGGCCCGGTGTTCGCCGTGCCCAATCTGCTCGCGCGCACCGGCGTGAAGCTGGAGGACGTCGGGCTCTGGGAACTCAACGAGGCGTTTGCCGTGCAGGTGCTGTACTGCCGCGACCGCCTCGGGATCCCCGACGACCGCCTGAACGTCGACGGCGGCGCCATCGCGGTGGGTCATCCCTATGGCATGAGCGGTCAGCGCCTGGTCGGCCACGCGCTGCTCGCGGGTCGCCGGCTCGGCGTGAAGTACGTCGTCGTCACCATGTGCATCGGCGGCGGCATGGGTGCCGCCGGCCTGTTCGAGGTCTACCCGGGGTCGTGATCCGTGCGCTGCTCACCCTCGGCTCGCTGCTAGCGCTGGCCCCGGTCGCCGCCGTGGCCATCGAACAGCCCGGATACCGCGTGGTCGAGCAGGCCGGCGAATTCGAGCTGCGCGAGTACGCGCCCTACCTGCTGGCCGAGACCTCGGTCGAGTCGGGCTTCATGGACGCCGGCAACATCGCCTTCGGCCGCCTGTTCCGCTACATCAGTGGCGCCAACTCCGCGCAGGCCGAGATCGCGATGACCGCGCCCGTCGAGCAGGCGAACCCCGGCGGCGCGCGCCGCGACGGCGAGAAGATCGCCATGACGGCGCCGGTCGAGCAGGCCACCGCCGGTGGCGTCTACCGCGTGGCGTTCGTCGTGCCGCGCAAGTACACGCGCGAGACCGTGCCGCGGCCCACCGATTCGCGGGTGTCGATCCGCGAGGTGCCGGCGCGGCGCGTGGCGGCCTGGCGCTACACGGGTCGCTGGACCGAGCAGAACTTCCGCGAGCACGAGCGGCTGCTGCGCGACGCGCTCGCGAAGCGACGGCTCCAGCCTGAGCCCGGCGACAGCGCAATCATCGCGCGCTACGACGCGCCGTTCATGCCCTGGTTCATGCGCCGCAACGAGGTGTTGATCCCGTTGCGGCCCTAGCGTTTCGGCGCGGCTGCGCCCAGCGGCGCCCGCCAGGGTTCGGCGTCCTGCACCTGCGCGCGGCGCGCGCGGCGGTCGTAGAGGCACAGCATCAGCGCCTGCGCACCCTTCATGTGCGGCTGCGGCCAGACGCCGCGGACGAGGCGTGCGTCCACGCCCAGGCTGTCGTCAAAGCGGACGGTCGAATCCGCGACCACCGGGTCGCGCAGGCCCGAGGCCGTTGCGCAGGCCCGCGCGGCTTCGCGCTCCGCGGCGGTCCAGGCGCCGGGGCTCGAGGCCACGGCGGCGCCCGGGGCGGCCATCGCGACGAGCAGCGCGGCAGACAGTGTGGCGGGACGGGCGGATCTGGGGTTCATCGGGGACGACCTCGGTGACCTGGGGGATCAGACCTGTTGCGTCAGGCGCTGCCAGAGCCGGTCGAACAGCCGCGACGGTACGCCCGCAGTCGTGGCGGCCGCACGGGCCTCGTCCGTGTTGACGAGGCCCTCCCGGGCGAGCAGTGCCAGGCTGCCCATCGTGCGGCCGAGCAGCAGGCTGCGGCCGAGGCGCGACAGCGCGGCAGGGCCGGTCACGGTGGCGGTGACCTGGTCGTTGAGCGCCGTGATCATGCGATCCGACAGCTCCCAGCTCTGCGCGATCCGCCGGGCGAGCGGGGCGGCCTGCCGGTCGAGCAGCGTGGCGAAGACCTCGGCGTCGGGCGTGAGCGCAGGGTCGCGCCCGTAGTGCTCGTAGGTGACGCGGAAGGCGACGATGCCGCCGAGGCCCATCAGCAGCGCCAGCAGCTGCGCTGCGAAAGGGTCCTCGTTCTCGGCCACGGCGGCGATCGACTCGGCCGCCATGCCCGACAGGAACGCCTGGTCCCAGGCCACCGACGGAAAGCGCGTGAACGAGCCGGCGGGCACCTGGAACACCGGCTGCAGCGCCGCGCTGCTGACGAGCGTGCGGATGCCGGTGGTGCCGAGCACGGCGACGGCGCGGTCGATGCTCTCCACGGGCTGTGCCGAGACACGGTAGTAGGCGGTGTTGGCGAGCTTCAGCAGGTCGGCGGCGAGCGCCGGATCGCGCGCGATGATGGCGCCGATCTGCCGTCGCGAGGAATCCTCGTCGTTGACGGCGCGCAGCAGTTCCGGAATCACGCTGGGGCGGCGCGGCATGAAGCGCGGTTCGTCGAGCGCGCCCTCGAGCGCGGCCAGCGCCTCGTTGAAGGTGCGCGCGTGGGCGGTCGGCACGCGGCCGGTGATCCCGGGCACGCCGAAAGCCAGCGCGTGAACCGCTGAGGCGACACGCTGCGCGGCGGCTGCGGCGGCCGGGTCGGGCGGCGGCGGTTCCGGGGGCGGCAGGATCGAGGACGGCAGCGACGCGGGGGCGGCCGGTTCCGGCGCCGCGTCGTCTTCGGCCGACGGTCCGGCGGGGTCGGCGTCGGCCGACGGATCGCCGGAACGCGCGCGCCCTCGCCACAGCGCATACGCGATCGCGGCGATCAGCAGCGCCACCAGGAGCACACCGAACAGTCGCATGGGCGACACCGTCGCAGTGTTGTCGGGAGCCCAAGCTTAACCCGGCCGGCCGTTCCGTGTAGCGTAACGCGCCCATCCTGGCGAAGAAGCAGATGTTGAAGAAGGTCCTCCACGTCCGCACCGGACCACGTGGGATCCCGCTCGCACGCCCTGGCGTGGCCCTCGTCATCACCGCGGCGGGCCTCGGCGGTTTCCAGCCTGTCGCGGCGCAGTCCCCCGCGGCGGGCGCCGTGCCGCCGGAGGCGCTCGACAGCTGCGCACGCATCGCGGACCCCGCGGCCCGGCTGGCCTGCTTCGACGCGCTGGTGCCGCCGCAGGCCGCACCACAGGCGGCGGCGGTGCCGGTTCCGGCCGCGGCCGACCCGGGGGAGCGCGGGTCGCAGCCGTCGCGGCTCGTCACACTCTGGGCGATCGGTGAGTCCGACAGCACCTTCGACCTGCAGCCGCACCGGCCGACCTACATCCTGCCCGCGAGCTATTCCGACGACCCGAACCTGTCGCCCGGCTCGCCCACTCGGCCGCCGCTGCCGGAACCGTTCGGCTGGGACGAACTCGAGGGCAAGTTCCAGCTGAGCTTCAAGTTCAAGCTCGCCGACCTGGAGGACGAGATCGGCGCGTCTTTGTGGGCCGGCTACACCCAGCAGAGCTACTGGCAGGTCTATGACGCCGAGGACTCACGCCCGTTCCGCGAGACCAACTACGAGCCGGAGCTGATGCTGGCCTTCCACCCCGAGCGCGAGGTGCTCGGCATGGAGTGGCGGCTGCTGAACCTCGGCATCGTGCACCAGTCCAACGGCCGCGGGCAGCTGCTGTCGCGCAGCTGGAACCGCGCCTATGCCCAGGTGGGCCTCGAGCGCGGCGACTTCGACCTGCTCGCGCGTGCCTGGTACCGGTTCGAGGAAAAGGGTGACAACGACGACAACCCGGACATCGCCGACTATCTCGGCCACGGCGACCTGCTGCTGTCCTACACCGCCGGGCGCCACCAGTTCTCGCTGCTCGGCCGCTATGCCTTCGACACCGGCCACGGCGCCGTCGAAGCCAGCTGGAGCTTCCCGCTGGCGCGGCGCGTGCGTGGCTACGTGCAGGTCTTCAGCGGCTACGGCGAGAGCATGGTCGACTACAACTGGAAGCAGACCACCGTCGGCGCCGGCATCGCCCTGACCGACTGGTTCTGAATCCCAACGTTCCGCCACACGAGGATCGCCGCCGTGAAGGAAGACATCGCCAGCCTCCGCCCGCTCGCCGCGCTCGACCGCCGCGGCTTCCTCGCCACCTCGCTGGTCGCGGGCTTCGCCGCGGCTTCGCAACCGGTCTTCGCGCAGGTGATCACGACCGACACCACGGGTCTCGAAGCCGGCGAAGTGCGCATCCCGGTCGCCGACGGTGCGATCCCGGCCTATCGCGCGCGGCCGGCGCAGGGCTCGGGCTTCCCGGTGATCCTGGTCATCCAGGAAATCTTCGGCGTGCACGAGCACATCAAGGACGTCTGCCGGCGCTTTGCCAAGCTCGGCTACCTCGCCGTGGCGCCCGAGATGTTCGCGCGCCAGGGCAACCCGGCGGCGGTGACCGACATCCAGGTGCTGATGCGCGACATCGTCGCGAAGGTGCCCGATGCGCAGGTGCTCGCGGATCTCGACGCCGCGGTGGCCTGGGCGCGCCGCGACGGCGGCGATGCGCAGCGGCTGGCGGTCACCGGCTTCTGCTGGGGCGGCCGCGTGACCTGGCTCTACGCCGCGCACAACCCCGAGGTCGACTGCGGCGTCGCCTGGTACGGCCGGCTGGTCGGCCAGCCCTCGGCGTTGCAGCCCGCGCACCCGATCGATCTCGTGCCGAAGCTGAAGGCGCCGGTGCTCGGCCTCTATGCCGGGCGCGACGCCGGCATTCCGCTGGAGTCCGTCGAGGCGATGCGCGCCGCGCTGGCGGCGCCGGGCGCGCCGGCTGCCGCGCGCGGCTCCGAGATCGTGGTGTACCCCGAGGCGCAGCACGGCTTCTACGCCGACTACCGGCCCTACTACTCGAAGGCCGATGCCGAGGCCGCGTTTGCCCGCGCCCGCGACTGGCTGACGCGGCACGGCGCCGCCTGACCCACGCGTGCTGCTGCGCCTCGACGACGTCTCGCTGGCCTTCGGATCCCGTCCGCTGCTCGATCACGCGTCGCTGCAGGTGGGCGAGGGCGAACGCGTCTGCGTGGTCGGTCGCAACGGCGAGGGCAAGTCCTCGCTGCTGCGGCTGGTCGCCGGCGTGGGGGTGCCCGACGACGGCGCCGTGTGGGTGCGCCCCGGGGCACGGATCGCGATGCTGGCGCAGGACCTCGACGCGGTGGCCGATGCGCGCGTGCGTGCGATCGTCGAGCAGGGACTGGGTCCCGACGCCGGCGAGGCCTGGGAGACGGCGCACCGCGTCGACACCGTGCTGTCGCGGCTGGGGCTCGACCCGGAGGCGCGCTTCGACGCGCTGTCGGGCGGCTGGCGGCGCCGGGTGCTGCTGGGGCGCGCGCTGGTGGCCGAGCCCGACGTGCTGCTGCTCGACGAGCCGACCAACCACCTCGACATCGCCGCGATCGAGTGGCTCGAGGGCGTGATGCTGGGGTTCCGTGGCGCGCTGCTGTTCGTCAGCCACGACCGCGCCTTCGTCAACCGGCTCGCCACGCGCGTCGTCGAGCTCGACCGCGGGCAGCTGAGCTCCTGGCCCGGCAACTACGACGATTTCGTCGCCAAGAAAGCCCTGCAGCTCGAGATCGAGGCCAAGGCCAACGCGCACTTCGACAAGCGCCTGGCGCAGGAAGAGGTCTGGATCCGCAAGGGCGTCGAGGCGCGCCGCACCCGCAACGAGGGCCGCGTGCGCGCACTGAAGGCGATGCGCGAGGAGCGCCGGGCGCGGCGCGATCGCATCGGCCAGGCCGAACTCGCGCTCGCCGAGGCGGCCGAGTCCGGCAAGCTCGTGTTCGAGGCCGAGCACGTCAGCGTGGCGTTCGGCGAGCGCACCGTGATCCGCGACCTCTCGGTGCGCGTGCAGCGCGGCGACCGCATCGGCATCGTCGGTCCGAACGGCGCCGGCAAGAGCACGCTGATCCGGCTGCTGCTCGGTGAACTGGAGCCCAGCGCCGGCCGCCTGCGCCGCGGCACGCGGCTCGAGGTGGCCTACTACGACCAGCAGCGCGAGCAGCTCGACCTCGAGGCCTCGGTGGCCGACAACGTCAACGACGGCAACGCGTTCGTGCCGATCGGCGGCGAGAACCGCCACGTCTCGGGCTACCTGCGTGACTTCCTGTTCCGGCCCGACCAGCTGCTGACGCCGGCCGGGGCGCTGTCGGGCGGCGAGCGCAACCGGCTGCTGCTGGCGCGGCTGTTCGCGCGGCCCGCCAACCTGCTGGTGCTCGACGAGCCCACCAACGACCTCGACATCGACACGCTCGAGCTGCTCGAGGAGCTGGTGGCGGGCTTCGACGGCACGCTGCTGCTGGTCAGCCACGACCGCGCCTTCCTCGACCACGTCGTCACCAGCCTGCTGGTGCTGGAGGGCAACGGCGAGGTGCGCGAGTTCGTCGGCGGCTGGAGCGACTGGGCCCGCTGGCGTGACGCCCGCGACGCCGCGGCGCGGGAAGCGCCCGCGCGCGGGCGGGCCGGCGCAGCCGCGGCCCCTGCAGGCAGCACCCCCGCCACGCCGCCCGCCCGGGTGAGGCGGCTGTCCTACAAGGACCAGCGCGAGTTCGAGTCGCTGCCGGCCCGCATCGAGGCGCTGGAATCCGACAAGGCCGCACTCGAGGCTGAGGTCAGCGATCCGGCGTTCTACGCCGGCGCGCAGGACAGCGTGCGCGCGACGCTGGCGCGCCTAGAGGCCCTCGGCAGCGAGATCGACGCCGCCTACGAGCGCTGGGCCGCGCTCGAGGCGCTGCGCGCCGGGTAGCCGCGCGGCAGGGGGCCGCAAGGGGCTGGCGGCAGTGCTCGCCGTGGAACGGGTCAACGCCCCGCGCCGTAGCGCGCCACCAGGCGCTCGCGTGCCGGCGGGTGGATGTTGGCGAGCTCGAGGTTGCCGCGATAGTGGGCGAGCACGCGGCGGTCCATGACGGCGCGCCACAGCGGCGGGACGCAGGCCAGCACGACCATCAGCCCGTAGCCCGAGGGCAGCTGGGGCGATTCCTCGAAGTGCCGCAGCAACGGATAGCGGCGGGTCGGATGGGCGTGGTGATCGGAGTGCCGCTCGAGCTGGTAGAGGATGAGGTTCGACGCCACGTGGCTGGAGTTCCACGAGTGCTGGATGCTGCAGCGCTCGAGGCGGCCCGCGGCGTCCCGCTGGCGGAGCAGGCCGTAGTGCTCGACGTAGTTGACGACCTCGAGCAGGGAGAATCCGAAGACGGCCTGCAGCACGAGGAACGGCAGGATCGTCCAGCCGAACGCCGCGACGAGCGCGCCGAACAGGGCGAACGTCAGCGCCCAGGCGCCGAGCACTTCGTTTTGAACGCTCAGTACCCGTTCGTGCCGGGCACGCAGCCGCTTCGCCTCGAGCCGCCACGCCGATTGCGCACTGCCGACGACGACGCGGGGCAGGAAGGCCCAGAGGGTCTCGCCGAGCCGGGCGCTGGCCGGGTCCTCGGGGGTGGCCACCCGGTCGTGGTGGCCCCGGTTGTGCTCGACGTGGAAG
>JBIIDW010000072.1:0-7756 GCA_044238215.1 Steroidobacteraceae bacterium | reverse complement strand
CAGGTTCCCGCGGCGAGCACGTTGGGAATGCCACCATTGCCCGCGCCGGCAGGGCCGCCGAATTCCCGGGACGAGGGGCAGACGCTCTCGGGCGTGGGAATGGCGTCCTCGTCCGAGTCGTAGCGGACGACCTGGCGCAGTTCCGCGAGCCGGCGCGAGATTTCGCCCGCCGAACTCGCCGGACCCACCAGGCTCTGCAACGCGACGGAAATCTGCGTCATGAGCTGCTCGCACTGCGTCCGCGACCAGCCGGACGCCGGCGGATCGCGACGCGCCGCAGCCTGGGTGGCGAGACGCAACAGAGCCGTGCCTGCCAGACGCGCGCCAAGCACCTCGGCATAGGCCACCAGCGACAGGTTGATCGACCGGCGTGCCGCAACGCTCAGGCCCGGGAACGGCAGCTCCGCCGCGGCCAGCACCTCGTCGAACTGCGCCTGCGCCGCCTGCAGGGCGGCGGAGCTCTCGCCGTGGCGCGCGCGGGCCGCCATCAGCTCGACCGCGGCCTCCCGTCGTCGAAGCATGTGCCAGGGCCGGTTAAGGTTCTTGATCTCCGCCTCCAGGCGGGCCACGGCTGGCGCGGTGTCGGCGGCCACCCGCTGCGCTTCGCGCAACGCGGCCTCCGCGCGCTGCCGGTCCGCGAACTGCCGCCGGTTGGTGGCCGCGTGGTGCGCGCGGCGCTCGACCTCCAGCTGCTGCTCCTGCAGTTCGCCGGCATAACCGCGCAGCAGGTTGGAACCCGCGTTCCACAGCGCCCGCAGCTGGAAGAAGACCATGGTGGGATAGGCCGTCAGCGGCACGGACAGCCGCTGCTCGAGCAGCTCCAGGTGCTTCTCGACGCGTTCCGTGGTCGCCTGCTGCTGCTTGAGGCGGTCCTCCAGCCGCTGCTGCTCCTCGCGCAGCTGCGTATAGGCCTTCTTGAGCTCAGTACGGTCGCGGAACAGCGCGAGGACGCGTTGCTCGTCCTGGACGTCGGCGGCTTCGCCGGTGACGGCGCGCCGCGCGGCAGCGATCGGGGCGAGTGATTTCATCGACTGGATGTCTTCCGCAGCGCAGGCTCGCCTGGAGCCAGGCGTCACCGGAACAGGTGGCCGCGCTCCACGCAATATTCGAGCCACTTATTTAGCATCACGTTGCGCGCCCAACGGTGATCCAGTTCACGTTCCGCTTCCCGGCGCAGGCCCCGCAGCACGTCGTGGGAGTGCGACGCGGACCAGCCGAGCGCCTCGGCAAGCCGGGCGTCGTGGTAGAGGCGGACGACCATGTCGGGCGCCGTGCGCGACGCGCCGCCGGTATCCGGAAGGACATATGTCAACTCGAGGGTCGTGGTGTATGGCGACTGCTCGAACACCGTGAGCACGAGTTCGCAGTCGCCCGGCACGCGCGACCGCAGCCGGCCGCAAAGCCGGCGCGGGTCTCCCGCCAGCGCACGCAGCCGCAGGTCGTTGCTCTCGTAGAGCCCCATCAGGGCGACGAAGCTGCGCGGGCTGGCTCGCCAGCTCGACGCGAGCGCCGGTTCAGCCAGGCTGCCGAGCCGGCGCATCAGGGCCGCACCCTGCGCTCGATGCCCGTCGCATCGAGGATGCGTGCCGCAATCTCCTCGATGGAGCACTCGGTGGTGTTGATGAACGGAATGCCGTGGCGCTCGAACATGGCCTCGGCAGCGCGAACCTCGAACTGCACCTGCTGGCGCGACGCGTACCGGCTGTCCGGGCGCCGCTCGTGGCGGATCTGCTGCAGCCGGTCCGGGCGGATCGTCAGGCCATAGAGCTTGCGCCGGTGGGGCTGCAGCACGGCCGGCAGCACCGTGGACTCCAGGTCGTCCTCGGTCAGCGGGTAGTTGGCGGCAAAGACCCCGTACTGCATGGCCATGTAGAGGCAGGTCGGAGTCTTTCCCGAACGCGACACGCCGACCAGCACGACGTCGGAGTTGGCGTAGTCGCGACTCGTGCCGTCGTCGTTGGCGAGCGCGTAGTTGGTGGCATCGATGCGGGCGGTGTAGGCGGTCTGGTCGGCGATGCCGTGAGCCCGGCCCGGAAGGTGCGTCGAGCGCGTCCGCAACTCCAGTTCGATCGGCCCGACGAAGGCCTCGAAGAAATCCAGGAACAGCGCGTTGCTGCGTTTCACGATTTCGCGCACGTCGTCCTGGACGAGCGTCCCGAAGACGATCGGTCGCAGGCCCGTCTCGGCGGCAGCGTGATTGATGCGCAATACGGCCTCTTGCGCCTTGTCAAGAGTGGACACAAATGGCAGAGTCACGGCCCGAAATTCCAGGCCGTCGAACTGCGTCAGCAGGCTGTGCCCCATCGTCTCGGCCGTCACGCCCGTCTGGTCCGACACAAAGAACACGGTCCGCCTCGACCCCGTCACACCCGCCTCACTTTCATCCTGATCCGATCGCCAGTCTTTCACTGGCAGCCGCCTCCCCGCAAGCCATGAACCACGCCAACACACCACCCGCCAACGCCCACGTCGTCCCTTTCGAGCGCCTGACGCGCCACGACGTCGACACCGTGGGCGGCAAGAACGCGTCGCTCGGCGAAATGATCGGCTCCCTCGCGCGCCTCGGCGTGCAGGTACCCGGCGGCTTCGCCACCACCGCAGAGGCCTACCGGCGCTTCCTCGCACAGGGCGGGCTCGACGAGCGCATCCGCGCCGTGCTGGCCGACCTCGACGTCGACGACGTCGTGCGCCTCGCCGAGGTCGGCGCAAGCATCCGCTCCTGGGTCATGCAGACACGCTTCCAGCCCGAGTTCGAGCAGGCCGTGCTCGCGGAATACCGGCGGCTGGGGGCTGGCGCCGACATCGCGGTGGCCGTGCGCTCCTCCGCAACCGCCGAGGACCTTCCCGAGGCATCGTTCGCCGGGCAGCAGGAGACCTTCCTCAACGTGCGCGGCGAGGCCGCGGTGCTGGCGGCGATGCACGAGGTCTTCGCTTCGCTATTCAATGACCGCGCCATCGCCTACCGCGTTCACCAGGGCTTCGACCATTCGCAGGTTGCGCTGTCCGCGGGCGTGCAGCGCATGGTGCGATCCGACCTCGGCGCGAGCGGCGTGATGTTCACACTCGACACCGATTCAGGCTTCCGCGACGTGGTGTTCGTCACCGCGTCCTACGGGCTCGGCGAGACGGTCGTGCAGGGCGCCGTGAATCCCGACGAGTTCTACGTCTACAAGCCGGCGCTGCGTGCCGGCCGCAGCGCCGTGCTCCGCCGCAACCTCGGCGCCAAGGCCATCAAGATGGTCTACGGCGAGCCGGGCACGGGTGAGCGGGTGCGCACGGTCGACGTCCCCGCAGGCGAGCGCGCGCGCTTCTCCATCTCGGACGCCGACCTCGTCGAGCTGTCCCGCCAGGCGCTGCTCATCGAGGAGCACTACGGGCAGCCGATGGACATCGAGTGGGGCAAGGACGGCGAAACCGGCGCGCTCTGCATCCTGCAGGCGCGGCCTGAGACCGTGCAGAGCCGAAGTGGCCGCACGATCCAGCGGTTCACCCTGCGCAACCGCTCACGGGTGCTGTCGCAGGGCCGCAGCATCGGCCAGCGGATCGGCGCCGGGCCGGCGCGCGTGATTTCAGACGTCGCGCAGATGGCACGCGTGCAGCCGGGCGACGTGCTGGTTGCCGACATGACCGATCCGGACTGGGAGCCGGTCATGAAGCGCGCCTCGGCGATCGTCACCAACCGCGGCGGCCGCACGTGCCACGCGGCGATCATCGCGCGCGAACTCGGTATCCCGGCGGTGGTCGGCTGCGGCGACGCGACCCGGACCATCCGCGAGGGCCAGTCGGTAACGGTGTCCTGCGCCGAGGGCGACACGGGCTACGTCTACGAGGGCGCGCTGCAGTACGACCAGCGCCAGATCGAGCTCGACGCGCTGCCGCCGATCCCCGTCAAGATCATGATGAACGTCGGCAATCCGGACCGGGCGTTCGACTTCGCCGGCATCCCCAATCGCGGGATCGGTCTCGCCCGCCTCGAATTCATCATCAACCGCATGATCGGCGTGCACCCCCGCGCGCTGCTCGAGTTCGACCGGCTCGATCCCGCGCTGAAGGAACAGATCCGCCCGCAGATGGCGGGATACGCCGATCCGGTGTCGTTCTACGTGGACAAGCTTGCCGAGGGCATTTCGCAGATCGCCGCCGCCTTCGCGCCGGAACCCGTGATCGTGCGCCTCTCGGACTTCAAGTCCAATGAGTACGCGAACCTCATCGGCGGCCGCCTCTACGAGCCTTCCGAGGAAAACCCGATGCTCGGGTTCCGCGGCGCGGCACGCTACGTGGACGAGAGTTTCCGCCCCTGCTTCGAGCTCGAGTGCCGCGCCCTGCGTCGCGTCCGCGACGACATGGGTCTCGTCAACGTGTGGGTCATGGTGCCGTTCGTGCGCACGCTCGACGAGGCCAGGAAGGTCACCGAACTGCTCGCGGAGAACGGGCTGGCCCGTGGGCAAAACGGCCTGAAGGTCGTGATGATGTGCGAGCTGCCCTCGAATGCGGTGCTCGCCGACCAGTTCCTCGAATACTTCGACGGCATGTCGATCGGGTCGAACGACATGACCCAGCTGACGCTGGGCGTCGACCGCGACTCAGCGATCGTCGCGCGGCTGTTCGACGAACGCGACCCGGCCGTTCGCGCGATGCTGGCCATGGCGATCGCAGCCTGCCGGAAGGCGGGCAAGTACGTCGGCATCTGCGGCCAGGGCCCTTCGGACCACCCCGAACTGGCGCAGTGGCTCGTTGCCCAGGGCATCGAGAGCATCTCGCTGAACCCCGATACCGTGGTCGAGACCTGGATGATGCTCGCGGGGCGCAACAGCCCCTGAGCGTGGGGGGGAGTGTCAGCCTGCCAGCGGCGCGCGCCCGGCCAGGAAGGGGCAGGCGCCGAGGTCGACGTTGCCGCCCGACACCACGACGCCGACGGCCTCGCCCGGGCGCCCCAGCCGCCCGTCGAGCAGCGCGGCGATCGGCACAGCCGAGGAAGGCTCGACCAGCAGCCTGAAGTCCTCGAGCACCGCCCGCATCGCCGCCACGATCGCGGCCTCTTCGACCGTCAGCACGTCGTCGACGTGGCTGCGCAGCAGCGCATAGTTCAGGCGCCCGATCGAGCCACGCAGGCCGTCGGCGATCGTCGGCGGCGAGCCGCTGACGCCCTCGCGTCGCCCGCCGTGGAAGGAGCGGTACGCGTCGTCGGCAAGCGCCGGCTCTACCGCTACAACCCGGCAGCCCGCCGCCGCGCCGCGGGTGGCCAGCGCCGTTCCACCGATGAGGCCGCCGCCGCCGACCGGCGTCGCGACGACCTGCAGCCCGGGCACCTCCGCGTGCAGTTCCAGCGCTGCGGTCCCCTGCCCCGCGATCACGCGCGCATCGTCGAAAGGGTGCACCACGTGCGCCGGCACGCGGTGCAGCACCTCGGCGAGCGCCGCCTCCCGCGCCGCCAGGCCCGGGGCGCAATGCACGAGCTCCGCGCCCGCCGCGCGGATCGCGGCGAGCTTGACCGCCGAGGCGTCGCTCGGGGCCACCACGATGCAACGCAAGCCGAGCGCGCGGGCCGCCAGCGCCAGCGCCGCGCCGTGGTTCCCCGAGGAGTGTGTCGCCAGCGCCTCGACCCCGGGCGGCAGCTGCAGCGCCGCATTCATCGCACCGCGGAACTTGAACGCCCCGCCATGCTGAAGGTTCTCGCACTTGAGGTGGACCTGACGACCGCAGCGCGCGTCGAAGCGCTCCGAGCGGATCACCGGGGTGCGGGCGGCACGGCCCGCGAGCCGGCCTGCAGCGGCGACCACATCCGCGAAAGTGGGCAGCTCGCCGGCGGGCGGTTCGGTCATTCAGTCGTTCCCCGCACCGGCAGCGCCGGCGCCGCGGAACGGCACCGCGACGAAGTGCTGACGGTAATGCCGCAACTCGCGCACGGACTCGCGGATGTCCTCCAGGGCGAGGTGGGTGCCGCTCTTCGCGAAGGTCGCCAGCACGCCGGGCGCCCAGCGCCGGGCCAGTTCCTTCAGCGTGCTGACGTCGAGATTCCGGTAGTGGAAGAACGCCTCGAGCTGCGGCATGCCGCGCGCGAGGAAACGCCGGTCCTGGCAGATCGTGTTGCCGCACATCGGCGAACTTCCGGGTTCGACGAGGGTCGCCAGGAAATCGAGCGTCGCACGCTCTGCGTCGCGGACCGTCACGCGGCTTTCGCGGACGCGCTCCAGCAGGCCCGAGCCGCCGTGCTGGCGCTGGTTCCAGTCGTCCATCCGCGCCAGCACCTGCTCGTCGTGGTGGATCGCAAGCACCGGCCCCTCCGCCACCACCTCGAGGTCGGCGTCGGTGACGATGGTCGCGATCTCGATGATGACGTCGTGCTCGGGCTGCAGCCCCGTCATCTCGAGGTCGATCCAGACCAGCAGGTCGCTACGGGGCATCGGTCGGGCACGCGGGATTTCAGGTTGAGCCGGAGTCTAGCAGAGGCTAGAGTCGCCGCTTCCTGGCCGGGGCCCGCCAGCACCGTGGAGTTCGACGCACAGGTCATCGCCGCCTTCGGCCGCCACCTCGTGGTCCGCGATGCGGCCGGACGCGAGCATCGCGCGCGGCCGTTCGGCCGGCGCCTGCAGGCCGTGTGTGGCGACCACGTGCGATGCGAGGCCGACGCGACACATGGCGAGGTCCATGCCCTCGAGGTGCTGCCGCGACGCAGTGCCCTGCTGCGCTCGTCGCTGCGCGGCGCGTCCGAGCCAGTGGTGGCAAACCTGACGCTGCTGGCGGTGGTGGTGGCGCCTGCACCCGCCGCCGACCTTTTCATCGTCGACCGCTACCTCTGCGCCGCCGCGTCCTCGGGCATCCAGGCGCTGCTGGTGCTCAACAAGTCGGACCTCCCCGGGGCGACGGCACTGCGTGGCGAACTCGAGGCCTTCGCGGCGGCCGGATACGACGTCGTCACCTGTTCCGCCAGCGCCGACGAGGGCCTGCAGCCCCTGCGCAACGCCCTCGCCGGGCACACCAGCGCCCTGGTCGGCCAGTCCGGCGTCGGCAAGTCGTCGCTGGTCACGCGCCTCGTCCCGGAGGCCGAGGCTGCTGCAGGAGCGCTCGACCGGGACGACGAGGGGCGCCACACGACCACGCGCTCGGCCCTGTTCGACCTTCCCGGTGGCGGCGCGCTCATCGACTCGCCTGGCGTGCGCGACTTCGCTCCGGCCATCGAGGCCCTGGAGCCGCGCAGCCTGGGCTTCATCGAGGTCGACCGGCTCGCGCCGGGCTGCCGCTTCCTCGACTGCCGGCACCTGCGCGAGCCGGGCTGCGCCGTGCGCAGTGCCGCGGAGGCAGGTACCCTCGAGCCGCGGCGCTACGAGAGCTACCGACGGCTGCGCCGGCTCTACGAGGATCTCAACGCGGCACGTGGCCCGGGTCGCGGCAGCGGGCGACCCGTCGGCCGGAGGCCTGCCTAGGCGATCGAGTGCCGACCGGCGAGCGCGTGCGCGAGCGTGCCGCCGTCGATGTACTCGAGCTCGCCACCGATGGGCACGCCGTGAGCGATGCGCGTGGCACGCAGCGACCTCGCCCGCGCCATCTCCGAGAGGAAGTGGGCGGTGGCCTCACCCTCGACCGTAGGATTGGTGGCGAGGATCAGCTCCTGGACGCCACCGCCGTCGAGCAGGGCCTCGAGCAGCGGCACGCCCAGCTGCTCCGGACCGACGCCGTCGAGCGGCGAGAGGTGGCCCATCAGCACGAAGTACCGGCCCCGATAACCTCCGGACTGCTCGATCGCGACGACGTCCGC
>JBIIDW010000071.1:0-7762 GCA_044238215.1 Steroidobacteraceae bacterium | reverse complement strand
CCAGTCAGGGTGCGCCGCCTTCAGTCGCATGGCCTCGTCGACGTCCGCCACCGGGACCACGCGGGCGGCGCCCGCGGCCAGGACATGGGCGACGAGCGAGCATGCCCTGAACACGTCGATGACGATGGCGACCCCGCGGGCCGACGCTGCGCCGGCCACAAAATCCGCGGTGAGGATGCGCAAGGCGGGCCGGCTCAGCCTGCCCAGCTGCGCACGCGACCCGTATCGAGGTGAACGAAATCCGAACGACGGTAATAGCCGACGCCACCCCGCCCCGCCGTGAGCGCGAGGTCGCGAAGGTCAGCGCAGGAAACGCCCTTCAGGCGCACGTCGATGGCACGACCCTGCGTGTGCAGGCTGCGGCGCGCCACGCCGTGGCTGGCACCCGCGAGCATCGCGTTCGTCCTCGGCGAGCGGTAGCCGGAGATGATCTCGTAGCGCGGCTCCACGCCGGCCGCCTCGGCCAGGTCGGCAAGCTGGTCGAACAGCGCCGGATCGATCGGCGCCGCCTCGTTGACGCGATGGTCGCGCAGGATGAGGTTGAGCTTGCCCAGCGCGGGCGCCACGAAGCCGCGGGCATCGCGGTAGGCGAGGCTGATGGCCTCCGCCGTGTGCGTGTTGAACAACTCGAGCCAGCGCGACACCCAGCGCGCGCCACCGGCACCCGCCAGGGAGTCCGCGGCGGCAACAGTCGAGGCCGACTCGGCGGCGACCACCGTGCCGGACGTGCCTGCGAGGGCTACGACTCCCGTGCTGGCTGCCGCGAACAAAAACCGACGACGGGTCAGTCCGGGAACGGGTGTCCGCATGGCTGGCTCGCTGGAAGAGTCTGTGGATAACTCCATGCTGCCAAACATGTTGCTGCCGAACAACCCGTGCCCGCGATGCGGTCGAAATGCCGGAAGCGGTGCCCCCGGAAGCGCGATCAGCGTTCGACCGGCAGCACGCTGCCCATGTCACCGGGCTCGAGATTGACCGACACCACGGTGGCCCGCGGAAAGAAGTTGAACTCCGAGGCACTCGCCCAGGTGTAGGCGCCCATTGAGCGCCCGACGACGAGGTCGCCCTCGTCGAGGGGCGGGAGCAGCAGGTTCTCCGCGATCACGTCGATGCTGTCGCAGGTCGGGCCGGCAAGCACCGAGGGCAGCCGCTCCGTCGAGTCGACCAGGGCCTCGACCGGATAGCGCGCGTGGTCGAACAGCTGACCGCTGTAGGAGCCGTACAGGCCGTCGTCGAGGTAGTACCACCAGTGCCCCTCCCGACGTGCGCGTCCCATCACGGAGGCGACGCCCATCGCACTGGGTCCGACGATGAAGCGCCCCGGCTCCGCGATGATGCGGATGCGCGCCGGGAGCTTCGCCAGCGCCGCCCGGATCGGCGCGCAGAAATGCCCGATCGCCGGGGCCCGCTCCGCGTAATCGATCGGGAATCCGCCGCCGATGTCGAGCGTGTCGAATCGCCCCAGCTTCTCCCGACGCGCCGCGGCGATCAGCGCCGCGCAGCGCTCGACGGCCTCGACGTGCTTGCCCGGGTCGGCGGCCTGGGATCCCACGTGGAACGAGAGCCCGCGCACCACGATCCCGAGTTCGCGCGCCTGCCGTGCGAGCGGCAGCAGGTCCTCCGGGTCGCAGCCGAACTTGCGCGACAGGTCGCAGACCGCACCAGGGCTGCGGAACGACACGCGCAGCAGCAGTTCCGCATCGCCGGCGTAAGCGGCGAACTTCCGCAGTTCATCCGGGTTGTCGGCGACGAACACTCGCACCCCGCGCGCGAGCGCCGCGCGGATGTCGGCATCGCGCTTGATCGGATGCGTGTGTATGCAAAGCCCGGGATCGACGCCCATGCGGGCAACCAGTTCCACCTCGCCCGTGGTGGCCAGGTCGAGGAAACCACCCTCCTCCAGCACCGTGCGGACCACGGCGGGATGCGGCAGGGGCTTCAGTGCGTAGTGCAGATCGACCCCGGGCAGCGCCCGCTGCAGTTGCCGGTACTGGCGCCGGATGCGCTCGCAGTCGACGATCAGCAGCGGCGAGCCGAACTGCGCGACGAGACGGCGGACGTGGAGCGGCTCGAAGGGATCGATCGGACCGGCCTTGCGGGGGACGGGACGGGCGCGGCGCGCGCCGGCCTTGCTGGCGGCATCGGGCATGATCGGGAATACCTCGGGTCAGGAAGCGGGTGTGACGCAGCGGGCGAGGCGATCGCGCACGGCCGCCCACTCGGGACGGTCCGGCACGTCCTCGACGAGGATGGCAGCGGCGCCAGCCTTGTCCAGCGATCGAAGATTGGCGTAGAGGTCGTGCGCGTAGGCGTCGACGCGGTTGCCGGCGTTGATCCAGGTCACGCCCTGCTGGGCGCGGCGCGGCGCCCGCAGCGCAAGCACGGCCACGCGGCCGGCGGCGCGCAGCTGCTCGTCGACGCGCGCCTCGAGCGCCACCGGGGGCACCCTGGTCACCGGAGTGTGCGGCGCGTAGTGCCGCAGCGCGCTGCCCGGCACGCGCGGCGAGGACATCCCGGCGCCGGCGTCCATCGGCCCGACGACCTCGGTCAGCTGGGCCAGCGACACGTGGCCCGGCCGCAGCAGACGCGGCCGCCCCTCCACCAGCGACACGATGGTCGACTCGAGACCGAGCGTGCATTCGCCGCCGTCGAGGATGACCTTGACGGCGTCGCCGAATTCCTCGCGCACGTGCTCCGCGCGCGTCGGCGACACGTGGCCATAGCGGTTGGCCGAGGGCGCGGCGATGCCGCCGCCAAAGGCCGTCAGCAGCTGCTGGGCCATCGGGTGGGAGGGCACCCGGACAGCGACGGTGTCCTGCCCGCCGGTGAGCACATCCGAAGCGTCGGGCCCGCGCGGCAGAACCAGCGTCAGCGGCCCCGGCCAGAACTGGCGCGCGAGCCGCTCTGCCGCCGGCGGGAACTCGCCGACCCAGCGCCGCACGAACCGGGCGCTGTCGAGGTGGAGGATCAGCGGGTGATCGGCCGGGCGCCCCTTTAGCTCGAAGATGCGGCGCAGCGCAGCAGGGTCGCGCGCATTCGCACCGAGGCCGTAGACGGTCTCGGTCGGAAACGCGACCAGCTCGCCGTCGCGAAGCGCGGCGACGGCGGCGTCGAGCTCGGCCTGGGTTGCGCGGCGCGGGCGGCTCATCGACGCATTCTAACAAGCTGCCGCGCACCGGCCGGCAATCTCCCGTGCCAGCTCGCAGACAGACAGGGGCGCCGAGCCCTCGGCCTTGTTGTTGACGATGACGGTGGCCTGATGCCCCGCCGCTGCGGCCCCGGCGACCAGTCGCGCCACCTCGCCGCGGACCGTCGGGTCGGGCTCGACCAGCCGGTCGAAGGGGGCGAAGGCCGCCCGGGCCTCGTCATAGCGCCGCCCGCCGCCCAGCAGCCAGCGGAGCACGAGCGGACCGCGCGGCCCGCCGGACGGGCATTGCACAGCCAGCGACGGCATGCGCGGGTGCGCGCAGAATCCATGGACCGCACCGGACGCGTCCAGCACGGCATGGTAGTCGTCGCCGAGCATCGCGGGATCGCGCCACTCAACGGCGTAGGTCGCGACGCGTGGCAGCGACCGCAGGAAGGCGCCAAGACGCTCCAGCAGCAGCTCCCGGTGCCGCAACACGCGCTCGCCCAGCGGAGAAAACTGGAAGAGCACGATGCCGAGACGGGGTCCCAGCGCCTCGGCGGCTGGCTCGATCACGGCACGCACGGCGTGGCCGGCGTCGAGAAAAGCCGGCGGCGCGTCAGCGAGAAACGCCGGGCGCCGCGCGCCACGCGGCGTGGTCAGGGCGGCGTGGGCCTTGATCAGGAAGCGGAACCCCGGATCGACGTCCGCGGCCCAGCGCGACAGATCCTCGCGCGGTACCGGGGCATAGAAACCACGGTCCACGCCTACCGCGCGCAGCAGCGGATGGCCGGCGTAGGCGGCGAGACCACGTCGCGCAAGCTCGGTCTCGCGGTGCTCGTGCTGGTAGACGATGCCGCGCCAGCCCGGGAACGACCACGTCGAGGTGCCCAGCCTGACTCCGGCGGGCAACTGTCCGGCCAGCCCCGCGAAAGCCGCGCCGGCAACTGCTGCCTGCGGCCCGCGGGTGGCGCCAAAGAGGTCGCCCTGCGCTTCGCTCATTCCAGCGCGGTGCGCTCCCAGCCGTCGCCGCGCCGACGCAGTTCATACGCCGGCCAGTAGTGCTGATCGAGCCGCAGCGTGATCAGCTCGGGAGCATTGTTCCAGCCGATCGTCCGCAGGCGCACCGACGCGCGATCCGGCCGTCCGCCGACGGCTGCCAGGAACGCGTCGAGGTCGGGCGTCGGTACGCCGTCAACCTCGACGATGCGGCGTCCGGGGAACAGCCCTGCGCGGGTGGCCGGCGAGCCGTAGCCGAACCACGCAACGTATACGCCGTCCGGAGCCGAGCCGCGTTGCGCGAGCAGCGCACGATGCGGTGCGTGCAGTGTCGCCCCGCCCCACTGCACGATGCGGTCGAAATCCACGCCGGTCAGGGCCACGGTGGGGACGCGGATCCGGCGCGCGGCCGCCTCGCGCCAGACCGTGACCTCGACTTCGGCGTGGTCCGCCACGGCCTGCTCGACGTCGCGAAAGCGCGAGACGACCCGGCCGTCGATTTCGAGCAGCAGGTCGCCCTGGCGCAGCAGGCGCTGCGCCGGCGACCCGCCCGTCAGCCGCACGACCGACAGCACCTGGCGCGGCGTCGCCCCGCCCTGCTCCAGCCGCTCCAGCCATTGCGCGTCGAGACCGAGGCGCCGGGCCTGCGCGAGAGGCTGGGGTGCCAGCTCGACCTCGAGCGAGTGCAGCGGCCGGCCCGAGCGCAGCCGCTCGACCATGTCGGCGATCAGCTCGATGCCGACGCCGCGACTGGCCTGCTGCGGTTCCCGGCCGCCGTCGTAGGCAAAACTCGCCCAGACGCCGCGCACACGGCCGGCGCGGTCGGCGAGCACGCCGTCGTCGGAGCCCGCCTGGGTCGCGAGCGTCGCGACGTCGAGGTTCGCGTCGCGAAACTGCAGCGTGCGCGACAGCGGCAGCGTGAGCGGCTCGACGTCGCCGAGTTGCGTGGCGCGCAGCTTGACCTCGCCATCGCGCCCAAGGCCCACGACCCACACGTCCTCGCCGGGCGCCAGCGGCCGGGGGTCAAGCTCGGCCGCGCGTATCGGCGTGTCGCCGACGTCCCGCGGGTCGAAAGCGACCACCGCGAAGTTGTGCAGCGGATGCACATACGCGACCCGGCCCGGGACCTCCAGCGTGCCGGCGAACGTCAGCCGTACGTCGCCGACGGACACCGGCACCGTGTTCCGGTCGACGACGACCCAGCCGCGGCGGGCATCCACCAGCAGACCCGTGCCGAGGTAGTTGCGCTCGGTGATGCCGCCGATCGAGTACGGCATGCTGAAGGCAACGCCGACCAGCGACGGCGCGAGTTTCTGCGCGCGCGGATCCGGCTGCCGCGGAAAGCGCGTGCCCGCGACGCCCTCGCCGGCGACCGCAGCCTGGCGGGACGCCGCCGCGGCGACGTCGAGGCAATCCCAGCGACCGGACGCATCGTTGCGATCGCAGCGGCGAGCGGGAAACCAGCGCCGGTCCATGCGCACAGAGCGGAGCTGGCTGCCCGCGGGATCGTCGAGCGTGGTCAGCCGGAGTGCCGCGCGGTCGCCGTCGCCGAGGCGCTGCAGTTCGCGGGCGAAGTCGTCGATGCCGTTCACCGCGCGTCCATCGACCTCGGTCACCACGGCTGCCCGCGGCACGCCGGCCGCACCCAGCACGTAGCCGGGATTCGCCACGAAGGCGCCGCGCACCGGACGATGGAAGTGCCGGGCCTGCTGGTAGGACAGCGTGTGCACGATCGCGTCGCCGAACTCGAGGTAGCTCGACGGTGTGATGGCATGCAGGTCGTCGACGCGCAGTTCGACGGGTGCCACGCGTCCGCCGCGGGACAGCTCGAGTCGCACGCTCGCACCCACCGAATCGTCGAGCACGGCGGCCACCGGATCGAACTGGTTCACCAGCTCGCCGTTCAGGCGAAGCAGGATGTCGCCCGGCTGCAGCACGCCGTCCGCCTGCGAGCCAGGCTGCACGTCCTCGACGACGAGCATGCCCGTGTCGCCGGGGAAGCGCTGCCGGACCCGCGCCTCGGTCTCCGGGTCCAGCCCGAGCCTTCGCAGCTGATCGTAGGGTGCGTAGGTGAACACCACCTGCAGGGTGCCGCGTGGCACGGGCAGGCCGGCGCGCACCAGGTCGAGCGCGCGCTTCACCCGGCCCAGCGGCAGGTAGAAGCTCGACGCGGCCCCGGACGCACCGCCGGCATTGAGGGCCACGACCCGGCCCTCGATGTCGATCACCGGCGACCCGGACGATCCACCCGAGGTACCGGAGGCCGCCTGCAGGTAGAAGGTGTTGAAGTCGTTGTACTTGCCCACGCCGTATTCGGGCGCCAGCCGGTCGAGCTTGGCGAGCGTGCCCTGCAGGATCGACAGCTGCTCTCCGGCGTTGTTCCCGATCACGCGGATCTCGCGCCCGACCTGCGCCCCCTCGGGGTGCAACGGCAGGGCCTGCGGCCGTATGAACCGCAGCTTCGACGGGTCGTAGCGGAAGATGCCGAAGTCGTGCACCGGGTCGCGGTACACCGGCTGCAGGGCCACCTCCTCGCGGTTGAGGAACGTCGCTTCCGCCGTCACGGGCCCGGGTGTCACCACGTGACGGTTGGTGAGGATCAGTCCGCGCTCGGCATCTACCACGAAGCCCGTGGCCTGGCTCGAGGCGTTCCACTCGGTATCGAACGCCCGGGTCTGGTCGATGGAAATGGACACCACGCTGCCGGCGATGCGCTCCAGCGTGGCAGCCCAGTCCGCCACCGGGCGAGCAGGCGCCTGGGCCTGAACGGGGCGATCCCGCGCCGCCACCGGCAGCGTGACGACCGACCCCAGCAGCGCCGCGGCGACGACTGCAAGTCCGGCGACGACCTTCGCGTGGCGCGCGCCGGGACTCACAGCGCGATGCCGAAGGCCTCGCGGTAGCGCACCGCGAACTCTTCCTTGCCGAACCGGTGGTTCTGGGTCCCGTGCTGCTCGATCTTGATCGAACCCATCAGCGATGCGATGCGCCCGGTGGTGGGCCAGTCGAGGCCGTTCTGCAGGCCGTAGAGCAGCCCCGCGCGGTAGGCGTCGCCGCAACCCGTGGGGTCGCTGATGCGTTGCGGGCGCGCCGCCGGGATCTCGTGGCGCACGCCGTCGGCGTAGATGTGCGAACCCTCGCCGCCGCGGGTGACGATCAGCGCCCTGACCCGCGCGGCGATCTGCTCGAGCGACATGCCTGTGCGCTCGCACAGCAGGCTCGCCTCGTAATCGTTCGCCGCCAGCCACGTGCACTGGTCGATGAAATCGCGCAGCTCGTCACCGTTGAGCAGCGTCATGCCCTGGCCAGGGTCGAACACGAACGGCACGCCCGCCGCTGCGAACTGCGCGGCGTGCTCGATCATGCCGCTGCGGCTCTCCGGCGCCACGATGCCGAGCCGGATCTGCGGATCGGCCGGGACCACGTTGAGGTGCGCGTGGTTCATCGCACCCGGGTGGAACGCCGTGATCTGGTTGTTCGCCGAGTCGGTCGTGATGTAGGCCTGCGCCGTGTACTCGTCGGCAAGCTCCCGGATGTGCTCGAGAGGCATCCCGCAGTCCTGCATCCAGGCGCGGTAAGGGGCGAAGTCCATGCCCACGGTCGCCATCACCTTGCCGTGCCCGCCGAGCAGGCGCA
>JBIIDW010000070.1:0-7816 GCA_044238215.1 Steroidobacteraceae bacterium | reverse complement strand
CATCACCGCGGTCACGAACAGCGCGACCAGCAGTTCGAGCAGCGTGAAGCCGGGCGCCCGGGGCCGCATCAGGTCGCCCCGGCCCGCGTCGGGTCGGCGTCCGCCGGGGCGGTGGCCGGCGCCGGTGCGCTCGCCGGGTCGGATGCGCCGGCCGGTGGCGGGCTGCCCGGCGGCGGGCTGCCCTCGGGCGGCGGTTCCCAGTCCGGTTCCGCACCGGTCGACAGTGCGATGTCGCGCCCGAGCACGCCGCTCAGCGTCACCGTCCACGCGTCGTCCGTCGCCACGGCGACATCCGCCGGCCGCACGCTGACGTCGATGCGGCGCAGGCCGGGGATGTCGGCGTCGGCGATACGCTGCCGCCAGATCCAGCGCCGCCCGGCGTAGTCGAGTTCGCCGTCGTCCGTGCCGTCGCGCGGCGCCGCGCGCGCAAGTCGCAGCTCGGCGATGCGGTTGGCGGCGATCCACTGCGCGAAGGTCTTGTCGCGCAGGTAGGTCGTGCTCGCCGCCGCCCCGTTCAGCGCCGACAGCACGGCTGTGGCGCCGGCGGCGACGATCACCAGGGCGACCAGCACCTCGATCAGCGTGAAGCCGCGGCGGAGCTTCACGGCGGACCTTCCTCGATCGGCACGGACGCGGGCAGGCTGCCGTCTTCCCGCGGCGACAGCGTCATGCGCGCGCGGGTGCCGTCGCGGCGCAGCGTCAGCGAAAACGACGTGAATTCGCCGCTCGACGCGATGCCGACGTGTGGCGACGGCGGCGGCGCTTCGCGGCCGCCGAGGGCGACGCGCCGGCCCTCCACGGTCGCCTCGAAGTACAGGCCCGCGGGAAGACGGCGCCGGCGCAGGGTGTCGTCGGCCACCTCGACCCAGCCGCCCGACGCGGCGTCGAACACGACCCAGTCATAGCCGTCGCGGGCCAGTCGCAGGCCATAGTCGCGCACCTGCAGTTCGGCCTGCTCTCGGGCGAAGTCGAGGAGTGCCTCGATCCGGCGCATTTCGGACTCCATCGAGCGGTCACGCCCGACGACGCCGAGGGCCAGCACCGCGCCGGCGATCATGACGCCGATGATCACGACGACGACCAGCACTTCCACCAGCGTGAAGCCGCCGGCGAATCCGCATGGCCGCCGCATGCGGAAGATGCGGGCGTTCAGTTGTCGAGGTTCCAGTTGCCGATGTTGTCCTTGTCCGTGTCCTCGGTGCCTTCCTGGCCGTCGGGCCCGAGCGAGTAGAGGTCGTACTCGCGGCCCCGCGTGCCGGGGAAGGCATAGCGGTACTCGGTGCCCCAGGGGTCCTTGGACACGCGCTGCAGGTAGCCGCCGGGCTTCCAGTTGCGGACGGTCGGATCGTCGGGTTTCTCGACCAGGGCGCGCAGCCCCTGCGCAGTGCCCGGGTAGCGCGCATTGTCCAGGCGGTACATCGACAGCGCGGTCTCGAAGGCCTGGATGTCGCCGCGGACCTTGGTGATCCGCGCGTCGTCGACGCGGTTCATGACGTTCGGGACGATGAAGGCCGCCAGCAGGCCGATGATCACGACGACCACCATGATCTCGATGAGCGTGAATCCGCGCTGGCGGCTGCGGAGGGCGGATCGTGAAGAATGCTGCATGCCTTGACTACCCGTGCGCCGGCGCGCGTTGCGACCGTGCGCCCGATCATAGCAAACGGCGCCCGGGCCCAAGGTCGTCGCCACCTCGCGACGGTCTGCGCGCGGCCGCTATACTCCGCGCTGCTTAGAGGCGGACGGGTGCAGGGCATGGCGGTTGCGTTCGTGTTTCCGGGTCAGGGCTCGCAGTCGGTGGGCATGCTCGCCGAGCTCGCGGCGGCGCACCCCGAGGTGCAGGCCACGTTCGACGCGGCGTCGGCGGTGCTGGGCTACGACCTCTGGGCGCTCGCCGGGCAGGGACCTGCCGAGCGGCTGGCCGAGACCGAGGTGACCCAGCCGCTGATGCTGGTGGCGGGCGTCGCGACCTGGCGCGTCTGGTGCAAGCTCGGCGGCCGTGCCCCGGACCTCGTCGCGGGCCACAGCCTCGGGGAGTTCACCGCGCTGGTGGCCGCCGGTGTGATCGGTTTCGAGGATGCCGTCGCGCTGGTGCGGTTTCGCGGGCGCGTCATGCAGGACGCCGTGCCGGCCGGCGAGGGCGGCATGGCCGCGATCATCGGGCTGTCCGACGAGGACGTCGAGGCGGCCTGCGCCGAGGCGGCGCAGGGGCAGGTGGTCGAGGCGGTGAACTACAACGCGCCGGCGCAGGTGGTCATCGCCGGCCACACCGCCGCGCTGCAGCGCGCGATCGAGGCCGCGAAGGCCCGGGGCGCCAAGCGCGGGCTGCCGCTGCCGATCAGCGTGCCCTGTCACAGCAGCCTGCTGCGGCCCGCCGCGGAGCGGCTCGCCGGGCGCCTGCTGCCGCTGCCGCTGGCAGCGCCGCGCGTGCGCTTCATGAGCTCCGTGGAGTCGACGGAGTATGCGGACCCGGCGACCATCGGCCCGCTGATGGTGCGGCAGCTGGCGAGCCCCGTGCGCTGGGTGGCCACCGTGCGCGCCCTGCTCGCCGCCGGCGTCGACACCTTCGTCGAGTGCGGCCCGGGCAAGGTGCTGACCGGCCTCAATCGCCGCATCGAGAAGCGTCCCGACGTCGCCTGCCTCGCGCTCGAGGACGTCGCGAGCCTCGAATCCGCCCGCTCGACGCTGGCCACCGGGAGGGCCTGAACATGTCGCTGCAGAACGAAGTCGCCCTGGTCACCGGAGCCTCGCGCGGCATCGGCCGCGCCATCGCCGAGACCCTGGCTGCGCAGGGCGCCCGCGTGATCGGCACCGCCACTACGGATTCCGGCGCCGAGGCGATCTCGGGCTGGCTCGGCGCCTCGGGCCGGGGCCTGCGGCTCGACGTGGCCGACCCGGCCTCGATCGACGCCGCGCTTGCCGCCATAGAGGCGGCCGAGGGCTCGCCGACCATCCTGGTCAACAACGCCGGCATCACGCGCGACACCCTGCTGCTGCGCATGAAGCCCGAGGACTGGGACCAGGTCATCGCCACCAACCTCACGTCCGTGTTCCGGCTGTCGAAGGCCTGTCTGCGGCGGATGATGAAGGAGCGGCGCGGCCGCATCGTCAACGTCACCTCGGTGGTCGGCGCGATCGGCAATGCCGGGCAGGCCAACTACGCGGCCGCCAAGGCGGGCATCATCGGCTTCACGAAGTCGCTGGCGCGCGAGGTCGCCTCGCGGCACATCACGGTCAACGCCGTGGCGCCGGGCTTCATCGACACCGACATGACCCGCGTGCTCTCCGACGACCAGCGCGCTGCGCTGACCGGGCAGATCCCGGCGGGCCGGCTGGGCGAGCCGGCCGACATCGCGGCTGCGGTGGCCTTCCTGGTGTCGCCGGCCGCGGCCTACATCACGGGCCACACGCTGCACGTGAATGGTGGGATGTACATGGCCTGAACCCTTCGGCGCGGCCCGCAGAAGCCCCGCCGAGGCCGGTTTTCACAGCAGTTTTTCGTGATTTTCGCTTTTCAAATCAAGGACTCGCGCCGGGCACAGGTGGCGGCGGGCGAGCACTTGCCGTAGAATCCACCGCTCGTGCCCCGAGAGGGCGAGGGCACACGGTCGTCTAAGAGGACAACAAACAGATGAGCACTGTCGAACAGCAGGTCAAGGCAATCGTCGCGGAACAGTTGGGCGTTAAGATCGAGCAGGTCACCAACAGCGCCTCGTTCGTCGACGACCTCGGCGCCGACTCGCTGGACACTGTCGAACTGGTGATGGCCCTCGAAGAGGAGTTCGAGACGGAGATCCCGGACGAGGATGCCGAGAAGATCACGACCGTCCAGCAGGCGGTCGACTACATCAACGAGCGTCGCAAGGCCTGACGGGCCGTTCCGGGTCGCGGCCGCCGCCCCCTGGCGGCGGCCCGTACCCCATCCCGGTCTGATCCATCACGCGAGGGTGACGTGAGCAAGCGTCGCGTCGTCGTCACGGGGCTCGGCATCGTGTCCCCGCTCGGCAGCAGCATCGATTCCGCATGGGCCGCCGTGCTGCGGGGCGAGAGCGGCATCGGTCCCATCACGCGCTTCGACGCCTCCGGCTTCGCGACGCGGATCGGCGGCGCCGTCCGCGGCTTCGACGTCACCACCTACATCTCGGCGAAGGAAGCCCGCCGGATGGACGAGTTCATGCATTACGGCGTGGCGTCCGGCATCCAGGCCGTCGCAGACTCCGGAGCGGACTTCGCCCGCCTCGACCCGGAGCGCTGCGGCGTGATCTGCGGCGCCGGGATCGGTGGCCTGCAGATGATCGAGCAGGAATTCGAGGGCTACCTCGAGAGCCGCAACCCGCGCAAGATCTCGCCGTTCTTCATCCCGTCGTCGATCATCAACATGATTGCCGGCCACCTGTCGATCAAGTACGGCCTGAAGGGGCCGAACCTGGGCGTGGTCACGGCCTGCACCACGTCGACCCACGCGATCGGTCTGGGCGCGCGGGCGATCCAGTACGGCGACGCCGACATGATGATCGCCGGCGGCGCCGAGATGTCGACGACCCGGCTCGGCATCGGCGGCTTCAGCCAGGCCAAGGCGATGTCCACGCGCAACGATGCACCGCAGGAGGCCTCGCGCCCCTGGGACCGCGATCGCGACGGCTTCGTCGCGTCCGACGGTGGCGGCGCCATCGTGCTCGAGGAACTCGGGCACGCGCAGGCGCGCGGCGCGCGCATCTACGCCGAACTCGCCGGCTTCGGCATGAGCGGCGACGCGCACCACATTACCGCGCCCCCTGAGGACGGCGAGGGCGCCCGGCTGTCGATGCGCAACGCGCTGCGCGACTCGGCGCTGGACCCCTCGGCCATCCAGTACCTCAATGCGCACGCCACCTCGACGCTGCTCGGCGACCGTGCCGAGACCGTGGCGATCAGGAACGCGTTCGGCGACCACGCGGCCCGGCTCGCGGTCAGTTCGACCAAGTCGATGACCGGTCACCTGCTCGGGGCCGCCGGCGTCGTCGAGGCGATCCTGACCGTGCTGGCGATCCGCGACCAGGTGGCACCGCCGACCATCAACCTGCACAACCCCGATCCGGAATGCGACCTGGACTACGTGCCGGGCACGGCGCGGGCGATGCGGATCGACGGTGCGATGTCCAACTCGTTCGGCTTCGGCGGCACCAACGGCACCCTGATCTTCCGCCGGTTCACGGGTTGAGCGGGCGCGCCGTGGCGCGCGTGCTGATCACCGACGTCGACTGCGACCCGGAGCTGCTGCTGCGGCTCGCCGAAAGCTTCCCCTCCCGATATCCCATGCTGCTCGACAGCGCGTCGGCCGGTCCGCTGGCGCGCCACAGCGTGCTGGTTGCGCTGGCCGAGGGCGGCGATGCGCTGTGGCTGGACAGGGCCGGATCGGTCCACGCCAGGGGCGAGGCGCGCGCCGCGCTGGGGCCAGGCGGTTTCCTCGACGCGCTGGAGCGCTGGTGGGGCCTGCTGGCGCAGCCGGCGGGCGACGACCCGCAACCCGGCGCCGGGCCGTTTGCCGGCGGTCTCGCCGTGTTCCTCGGCTACGAGATTGCCGCGGAGGTCGAGCCGCGTCTTGCCGGGGCCATGCCCGCGGCCGCCGAGCCGCTCGTGGCCTACGCGCTCAGGTGCCCGGCGGCCCTGGTCACGGACCACGGCAGCGGGCGGGTCCGCGTCGTCGCAGAGGCCGGGGCGACGGGGGCGGCGCTTGCTGCGCGCGTGCTCGAGGACCTGCGCGGCCTCCCGACGGCATCGCCCCCGGGGGCCAGGCCGGCCCTGCCGATGCACTGGCAGGAGGAACCGCCCGCGCGCTTCACCGGGCGCGTCGCCGCGGTGCAGGATCACATCCGCGCCGGCGACATCTATCAGGCGAACCTGTCGCGGGTCTGGCACGTCGCGGGGATCGCCC
The DNA here is from genome assembly GCA_044238215.1 of Steroidobacteraceae bacterium. Lineage (GTDB taxonomy): Bacteria > Pseudomonadota > Gammaproteobacteria > Steroidobacterales > Steroidobacteraceae > UBA964. The sequence continues at coordinate 1,902 of JBIIDW010000070.1, read as the reverse complement.
CCGATGCCGACCCCGCGCCCGCCCTTTACCGGCGCCTGCGGCGCGCCAACCCGGCGCCGTTCGCGGCCTGGGCACGCTGGGGCGGCATGGAGATCCTGAGCTCCTCGCCCGAGCGGCTGCTGCGGCTCGATGCCGGTGGTCACGCGAGTACCCGGCCGATCGCCGGCACGCGGCCGCGCGATCCGCGCCGTGACCCGCGGGCTGACGCCGCGCTGGTGCGCGAACTGGTGGCCAATGCAAAGGAGCGGGCCGAGCACGTCATGCTGATCGACCTCGAGCGCAACGACCTCGGGCGCGTCTGCGCGGCAGGCAGCGTGAACGTGGCCGAGTACATGAGCGTCGAGACCTACGCCCACGTCCACCACATCGTGTCGGAGGTGTCCGGGCGCCTGCGCGAGGGCGTGACGCCGGTCGGCGCGCTGCGGGCGGTGTTCCCGGGCGGCACCATTACCGGCTGCCCCAAGCTGCGTTGCATGCAGATCATCGCGGCGTTCGAGGACGAGGGCAGGGGGCCTTACACGGGTTCGCTGGGCCTGCTCGGGCGCGACGGCTCCGCCGACCTCAATATCCTGATCCGCACCCTGTCGCTGGCGGACGGTACGCTGCGCCTGCGGGCGGGCGCCGGAATCGTCGCCGACTCGGACCCGGAGCGTGAACTCGAGGAGACGCGCGCGAAGGCGCGGGGCGTGCTCGCGGCGCTGGCAGGCGAGGACGGGTGACGCCGGTGCGGATCGTGCACGACGATGGCAGCGCGACGATCAGCGCTGCGGACCGCGGCCTGCTCTATGGCGACGGCCTGTTCGAGACGCTGGCGTGCCGCAACGGGCAGCCGCGCTTCCTGTCGGCCCACCTGGATCGGCTCTCGGCCGGTTGCGCGCGCCTCGGGATGCCCGAGCCGCCGCGGCAGCAACTAGAGTCGGCCATCCGCCTGGCCGCCGGGCGCGGTGTCGCCGGGGGCCGGCCCGCCGCGCGCGCGCTGGTGAAGCTGATCCTGACGCGCGGCGCGTCGTCCGAGCGCGGCTATGCGCCGCCGGCCGTCGTCTCGCCCTGCTGCATCATCCAGGCCTTTCCCTGGCCGGCGGACACGGCGCAGCACGGTGAACGCGGCGTCGCGGTGCAGTATTCGCGCGTGCCGCTGACCGAGAACCCGCTGCTGGCCGGCATCAAGCACCTGAACCGCCTCGACAGCGTGCTGGCGCGCGCGGCCCTGGCCGGCTCGGACTGCGCCGAGGCGCTGCTGTGCGCCGCGGACGGCGCGGTGGTCTGCGGCAGCATGAGCAATCTGTTCATCGTGCGCGCGGGTCGCGTGCTGACGCCCCGCATCGAGCGGGGCGGCATCGCCGGGATCGCCCGCAGGGTCGTCGTCGGCGTGGCCGCCGGGCTGGGCTGGGACGTCGGGGAGTGCGTGCTGCACCCCGGCGACCTCGAGGCGGCCGACGAGGTCTTCCTGACGAACGTACGCATCGGCGTGTGGCCCGTGGTGCGCCTCGGGAACCGCAGCTGGCCCATTGGCGAGCGGACGCGGCGGCTGCAGCGCTGCTTCGACGCCATCCCCGATTGAGGCGGCGCATGACCCGCCCTGCCGATTAGACTCCCGCCCGTGAAGCCCTCCAAGCGCATCGTGCTGGTCGTCGCCGCGGCGCTGCTCGCGCTGGCGGGCATCGCCGTCGCGCGGGTGGTGGCGGAGCGCGTGCTGTCGGCGCCGGGCCCGCACGCGGCGGTCGTCCGCGTCAAGGTGCGGACCGGCGAGTCGCTGCGGTCGGTGCTGGGCAGCCTGGCCACCTCCGGCGCCCTCGAGCAGCCGAGGATGGTGGAAGCCGCGCTGCGGCTCGCCGGCCGCGAGGCGCGCGTGCGGGCGGGAACCTACGACCTCCCCGCGCGGGCCTCGCCCGGCGACATCCT
>JBIIDW010000069.1:0-7832 GCA_044238215.1 Steroidobacteraceae bacterium | reverse complement strand
AGGAATTCACGCATGCCGCTGGCCTCCGCGCATCGCGAGGAAGTTGCCCATCAGCCGCGGGCCGTCAGGCGTCAGCACGCTCTCGGGGTGGAACTGCACGCCCTCCACCACGACGCCGCGGTGCCGCACGCCCATGATCTCGCCCTCGGGCGTCCGCGCGGTGACCACGAGTTCCGGCGGCAGCGACCCGGGCTGGGCGATCAGCGAGTGGTAGCGGCCGACCTCGCAGTGCGCCGGTAACCCGGCGAACACGCCCTGGCCGTCGTGGTCGACCGTCGAGGTCTTGCCGTGCATCAGCCGGCCGGCGCGCACGACGCGGCCGCCGAAGGCCTCGACGATGGCCTGGTGGCCGAGACACACGCCGAACACCGGCACGCGCCCGGCGAACGCGCGGATCATGTCCATCGACACGCCCGCGTCGCGCGGCGTGCCGGGCCCCGGCGAGATGCACAGGTGGGTCGGCGCGAGCGCCAGCGCCTGGTCGACCGTGATCTCGTCGTTGCGGCGCACGTCGACCTCGGCGCCGAGCACGAGGAAGGCCTGCACCAGGTTGTAGGTGAACGAGTCGTAGTTGTCGACGAGCAGCAGCCGCGGCCGGTCCGCGGCGGCGTCCTTCGCCACGGCGGCAGTCACGACGCGCCTCCGGCGATCGCCAGCGCACGCGCGGCCGAGCCGCTCTTGGCGATGATCTCCTCGTATTCGCTCTGCGGCACGCTGTCGGCGACGATGCCGGCGCCGGCCTGGTAGCTGTACTCGTCGCCGCGGAACACCAGCGTGCGGATCGTGATCGCCTGGTCCATGCCGCCCTGCGCGCCGAAGTAGCCCACCGTGCCGCCGTAGAGGCCGCGCCCGACCGGCTCGAGCTCGTCGATGATCTCCATGGCGCGAACCTTCGGCGCACCGACCAGCGTGCCCGCCGGGAAGGTGGCGGCGAACAGGTCGAACGCGTCGCGCCCCGGCGCGAGCGTGCCGTTGACGCCGCTGACGATGTGCATGACGTGGCTGTAGCGCTCGATCGAACGGTACGGATCGACCCCGACGCTGCCCGGCAGCGCCACGCGGCCGAGGTCGTTCCGCGCGAGGTCGACGAGCATCACGTGCTCGGCGTTTTCCTTCGGGTCGGCCAGCAGCTCCGCCTCGCGGCGCCGGTCCTCGGCCTCCTCGCCCGCGCGCGGCCGCGTGCCGGCGATGGGGCGCAGCTGCGCGCGGCCACCGTTGAGCTTGACGAGGGCCTCGGGCGAGGACCCCACGACGGTCACGTCGCCGAGCGCGCAGTAGTACATGTAGGGCGAGGGATTGGTGAGGCGCAGCGCCCGGTAGGCCTCGAACGGATCGAGGTCGTGGCGCCCCGAGAAACGCGTCGACAGCACCAGCTGGTAGACGTCGCCGGCGGCGATGTATTCCTTGGTGCGCGCCACGCCGCCGAGGAACTCGTCGCGGGTCATCGACGCGACCGCCGGCGAGTAGCCGCCGCGCGCGCGCTCCGGCGGCAGCCCGCCGCGCAACGCGGCGATCACCTCGCGCCGCAGCGACTGACGCTCGGCCTCGCTGCCCGCGTGCAGCAGCGCGATGCCGCGGGTGAGGTGATCGAAGACCAGCAGCGAGCACGGCGCCACGTAGTGCAGCTCGGGCACGCCGTCCGCGGCGCGGCGCGGCGCCGGCAGTTTCTCGAAGAAGCGGACGACGTCGTAGGACGCGTAGCCGACGAGTCCGCCCGCCAGCGGGAAATCCGGCCCCGCGCCCGGCGCAGTCGGCCGCGGGGCACGGGCGAGCGCGCCGCGCAGCAGCGCCAGCAGCGCCGCGCGGTCGGCGGGCCGCGCCAGACGCTCGGCGCCGCGCCAGTGGCCGAGGGCGTCGAGCCTGAGTTCGAATGACCGGTCGCCGAAGCCGATGAAGGAGTATCGCCCGAGGCGCTCGCCACCCTCGACCGACTCGAGCAGGAAGCTCGGCTGGAAGGCCTGCAGCTTGAGGAACGCCGACACCGGTGTGTCGAGGTCGCCCGAAATGTCGAACGGTGGCTTCATCGGAATCGCACGCTCAGAAACGAAAAAACCCATCCCGGTGGTGCCGGAGATGGGTTCGGGTGCCTGGAAGTCGGATTCGGTCGTCGATCAGAAGGCAGCGCCAGCGCCCACTCCGTCAGGAGCGGCGCCACCGCCAGCGCAGGCAAATGTCAGCCTCGAGATACATGCGTCGAAGTATCGCGCCCGCCCTGGACGTGGTCAAGGAAGCGAGCGGTCGGCCGCCAGCACGTCCACCACGACCTTGCCACGCGCGCGGCCTCCTTCGAGGTAGGCGATGCCGGCAGGCGCCTCGGCCAGTGGGTAGCGCCGGTCGATCAAAGACCTGACCCTGCCCGAGGCGAGCATCGTGGCCATGGCCTCGAGGTCCTGCGGGTTCATCGAGGCCAGCATCGTCTCGAACCGCTGGTCGACGAAGGGGTCGACGAGCAGCGCCTTGAGCGGGTTGACGAACATGCCCAGCCACCGGCCCCTGGCGGCGCTGCCGACCGTCACCACGACGCCACGCGGCGCGAGCACGCGGCGCAGGGCCAGCGGCGAGTGGTTGCCGACGTTGTCGACGATGACGTCGTAGCGCTGCGTGCCCTGCGTGAAATCGGTGCGGGTGTAGTCGATCACCTGGTCGGCGCCGAGCGAGCGCATGAGTTCCTGGTTGCGCGTGCTGGCGACGCCGGTGACCTCGGCGCCGAGGGCCTTGGCGATCTGGATCGCATAGCTGCCCACACCGCCGGAGCCGCCGTTCACCAGCACTTTCTGCCCGGGCTCGACGCCGGCCCTGTCGCGCAGCGCCTGCAGCGCCGTGACCCCGGCGATCGGCACCGCGGCGGCTTCGGCGAAGCCGACGTTGCCGGGTTTCAGGACGACCGCACCGCCCTCGCGAACCGTCAGGTACTCCGCCAGTGCCCCGTCTGCGCCACCGAACACCGCATCGCCGGGCCTGAAACGGGTGACGGACGGCCCGACCGCCTCGACCACGCCGGCGAAATCGACGCCGAGGCGCCAATCGAGCGGCCGGCCGATACCGGAATCGAGGCGCATGACGTAGGGCTCGCCGCGCATGTAGTGCCAGTCGAGCGGGTTCAGCGACGCCGCGTGCACGCGCACCAGCACTTCGCCAGCGGCCGGCGCGGGCCTTGGGACCGTCTCGAGAGCGAGCACTTGCGGCGGACCGTAGCAGCGATAGCGGATGGCCATCATGCCCAGGCCCGCTGGCGCGCCCTTGGCGACCGGCGGCGCCGGCTCGCAGTCGGCGGTGTGACTCAGCACCAGCGCGAGTACGAGCGTGCCCAGCGCGAGGAGCGCAGCCACGCCGGCCAGCAGGCGCTTGAGCAGCTTCATGGGAGGCTGCCGCTCACCACATCGAGCGCAGCTTGCCCGCGACGTCGATCTTCGGCGTCGCTCCCGCGCCGGCGGCGGCCTCGCCCTGGAACTGCGCCGGCGCCACCCGCTCGAGGCACGCCAGCACCGCGGCGTCGAGGAATCGGCTGCGTGCGCCGTGCACGTAGCCCGCGCCGAGCCGCGGCTGGTGTGTCACGTAGTAGCGCAGCGGCTCGAGCAGCTCGAGGTGGTCGCGCGCGCGCGTCATCGCCACGTACAGCAGCCGCCGCTCCTCGTCGATCGACTCCTCCTCGCCGGTCGCGTACTCGTTCGGAAAGTTGCCGTCGGCGACGTTGAGCACCCAGACGGCGTCCCACTCGCGCCCCTTGGCCGAGTGCACGGTCGAAAGCACCAGGTAGTCCTCGTCGATCAGCGGCGTGCCGGCGAGGTCGCCCGAGGCCTGCGGCGGATCGAGCGTGAGCTCCGTGAGGAAGCGCTCGCGCGAGCCGAAGCCCGCGCCGACGGTCGCCAGCATGTCGAGGTCGGCCGCGCGCACGCCGGCGTCGTCGTGGCGCTGCTCGAGGATCGGCTGGTACCAGCGACGCACGCGCTCGAGCTGGCCGCTCCACGGCGTGGCCGGATCGGCGAGCCAGTGCAGCAGCGCGGTGAAGTGGGGCCAGGCCTCGCGCGCGGCAGGCGGCGGGTCGAACGCAGCGAGCCGCGCCAGCGGCGCCGCGCCGGCCTCGCCGAGGGACCGCAGGCAGCGCTGCGCGTTGGCCGGGCCGAAGCCGGGCAGCAGCTGCAGCGCGCGAAACGCCGCGATGCCGTTGCGCGGGTTGTCGGCCCAGCGCAGCACCGAGAGCATGTCCTTGATGTGCGCCGACTCGAGGAACTTCAGCCCGCCGTGCTTGACGTAGGGCACGTTGCGGCGCGTGAGCTCGACCTCCAGCAGGTCGCTGTGGTGCGCGCTGCGGAACAGCACGGCCTGCCGCTTCAGCGCGACGCCCTCCTCGCGGCGGCGCAGCACCTCGCCGACCACGTAGTCGGCCTGCGCGCGATCGTCGAGCAGCGTGACGAGCCTCGGCCGCGCGCCGCCGTCGCGCTGCGCCCGCAGCGTCTTCGGATACTGGCGGCGCGACTGCGCGATCAGCGCGTTGGCGGCGTCGAGCACGGGCTGCACCGAGCGGTAGTTGCGCTCCAGCGCGATGCGCTCGGCGGGCGGCTCGAACTGCGCGGCAAAGCCGAGGATGTTGCCCACCTGCGCGGCGCGGAACGCGTAGATCGACTGCGCGTCGTCGCCGACCACCGCGAGGCCGCGACCCTCCGGCCGCAGCGCGCGCAGGATGCCGGCCTGCAGCGCGTTGGTGTCCTGGTACTCGTCGACCAGCACGTGATCGAAGCGCGCGGACACCGAGCGCGCGAACGCGGGGTCGGTCATCGCGGCGTGCCACCACAGCAGCAGGTCGTCGTAGTCGAGCACGCCGTTGGCGAGCTTGCGCTCGACGTAGTGGCGGAACAGCGCCGTCAGCTCGGTGGCCCACTCCTGCGCGAACGGGAACGACTCGCGCAGCACGCGCGGCAGTTCCCAGCCGGTGTTGACGCGGTGCGAGTAGATCGCGAGGCAGGTCTCCTTGCGCGGGAAGCGCCGTTCGCGCGCCGACAGGCCCGCCTCGTGGCGCAGCACGTCGATCAGGTCGGCGGCGTCGCCGCGGTCGAGGATGCCGAACGCGGGATCGAGGCCCAGCGGCTCGGCGTGCTGCCGCAGCAGCCGCGCACCGATCGCGTGGAAGGTGCCGGCCCAGGGGATGCGCACCGCGGGCGGCGGGTCGGCCGCGCCGCCGCCGCGAGCCGCGCGCAGCGCCTCGGCGACCAGCCGCTCCGCGCGCGAGGTCATTTCCTGCGCGGCACGGCGGCTGAAGGTCAGCAGCAGGATCCGCTGCGGGTCGACGCCCTGCAGCACCAGCCAGGCGACGCGATGCGCGAGCGTCGCGGTCTTGCCGGTGCCGGCGCCGGCGATGACGAGCAGCGGCGGCGAGGTGAAGCGGCCGTCAGGTCCGCGCGCGCCCCAGGTGGCGGCGCGCCGCTGCTCGGGGTTCAGTCGGTCGAGCCAGCCGGCGGCGCCGGCCGGCGCTGCGGAAACCTGCGGTACGGCGGCCATCCTGCGAGTCTAGCCGAAGACTGTATATCCATCCACCTTCGCCGCACTCGCGACGGGCGCGCGTCGCCTTCGTACAATCGTCGCCCCCGAGGTCACCTCCACCGGCAGGTTCGCGCCATGTCCGTCGACTACGAAAAGCTGGGCGTGTTCTACCTCGGGCGCGAGTTCGATCCCGGCGCGGGGGCGCTGAAGGACGATCTCGTCCTCTACGACGCCAAAGACCTGACCACCCACGCGGTATGCGTCGGCATGACGGGCAGCGGCAAGACCGGCCTTTGCCTGTCGCTGCTCGAGGAAGCGGCGATCGACGGCGTGCCGGCGATCTGCATCGACCCCAAGGGCGACCTCGGCAACCTGCTGCTGGCGTTCCCCGGCCTCGCGCCCGCCGATTTCCAGCCCTGGGTCGACCCGGCCGATGCGCAGCGCAAGGGCGTCAGCGTCGAGGAACTCGCGGCGAAGACCGCCGACACCTGGCGCAAGGGGCTGGCCGAGTGGCAGCAGCCGGTGGAGCGCGTGGCGAAGTACCGCGACGCCGTCGACGTGGCGATCTACACGCCCGGGGCCGAGACGGGCTTGCCGCTGTCGGTGCTGCGCTCGTTCGCGCCGCCGCCCGCCGAGCTGCTGGCCGACGCCGCGGCGACGCGCGACCGCGTCGGCGCCGTCGTCTCCGGGCTGCTGTCGCTGCTCGGCCGCGACGCCGACCCGATCCAGAGCCGCGACCACATCCTGCTCGCCAACATCCTCGAGTCGAGCTGGCGCGCCGGCGCCTCGCTCGACATGGCCGGCCTGATCCACGCCGTGCAGAAGCCGCCGTTCGACAAGGTGGGCGCCTTCGACCTCGACACCTTCTTCCCTGCGAAGGACCGCCTCGGACTCGCGATGGCGATCAACAACCTGCTCGCCTCGCCGGGCTTCGCCACCTGGATGAAGGGCGAGCCGCTCGACGCGCAGCGCCTGCTCTACACGGCCGAGGGCAAGCCGCGGCTGTCGATCATCTCGATCGGGCACCTGTCGGACGCGGAGCGGATGTTCATCGTGACGCTCGTGCTGAACGAGGTCATCGCGTGGATGCGCAACCAGTCAGGCACGTCGAGCCTGCGCGCGATCCTCTACATGGACGAGATCTTCGGCTACTTCCCGCCCAGCGCGAACCCGCCGTCCAAGGTGCCGATGCTGACGCTGCTGAAGCAGGCGCGCGCCTTCGGCCTCGGCTGCGTGCTCGCCACGCAGAACCCGGTGGACCTCGACTACAAGGGCCTCGCCAACTGCGGCACCTGGCTGATCGGCCGGCTGCAGACCGAGCGCGACAAGCTGCGGCTGATCGAGGGCCTCGAGGGCGCGCTGTCCGGCGCCGCGGGCTACGACCGCGCGACGCTCGACCGCATGATGTCCGCGCTGACGCAGCGCGTGTTCCTGGTGCGCAACGTCCACGACGACGCGCCTTACCTGATGAAGAGCCGCTGGGCGCTGTCGTTCCTGCGCGGCCCGCTGACCGGCCCCGAGATCGCGCGCGTGATGGCGCCGCGCAAGGCCGCCGCGCTGGCCGCGCCGGCGGCGGCGCAGCCTGGCGGGGGCGCCCAGGCCCCGGGCGCCGCGGCCGCGGCAGCGCCGGAGGGCGGCGGCCCGGCGGCCGCACCGCGCCCGGTGCTGCCCGCCGACGTCAACGAGTACTTCCTGCCGGCAACGCGCGGCAGCGGACCGGTGGAGTACCGGCCGATGGTCATGGGTCTCGCCAAGATGCACTTCGTCGACGCCAAGCTCGGCCTCGACCAGTGGAGCACGACCGCGTGGCTCGCACCGCTCGGCGACGACGGCAAGGAAGCGCTCTGGGCCGCGGGCTCGGCCCACGAGGGGCTCAAGGCGCGGGTGTCGAAGTCGCCGGAGGCCGGCGCGTCGTTCGCGAGCCTGCCCGGGCCGGCGATGCGCGCCGCCACGCACGCCGCCTTCGGCAAGCAGCTCGCCACGCACCTTTACGAGAACCAGCGCGCCGAACTGCTGCTGTGCGAGGCGCTGAAGACCGCCTCGGCGCCTGGCGAGACCGAGGGCGACTTCCGCGCGCGGCTCGGGCTGCTGCTGCGGGAGAAGCGCGACGCGGCCGTCGAGGATCTGCGCCGCAGGCAGGCGCCGAAGCTCGCCACGCTCGATGATCGCATCCGGCGCGCCGAGGACAAGCTCGCGCGCGAGCAGGACCAGCTCAAGCAGCAGAAGCTCAACACGGCCCTGTCGGTCGGCACCTCGATCCTCGGCGCGCTGTTCGGCCGCAAGACGATCTCGGCCGGCACGATCGGCCGCGCGACTACGGCGGCACGCTCTGCCGGCCGCATCGGCCGCGAGTC
>JBIIDW010000068.1:0-7921 GCA_044238215.1 Steroidobacteraceae bacterium | reverse complement strand
TGCCGTTCGGACCCTCGGGGTTGACGTAGATCAGCCCCATCTGCACGGCGGCGAGCGGACGCTGGAGGTTGCGATCGCCCGTGTAGCGCTCGTCGGCGCCGAACTTGGCCTCGGGGCCCCAATACACGACGTCCGCTTCCCAGTCGTCCGCGCGACCGCCGGCGAAGCCGAAGGTCTTGAAGCCCATCGACTCGAGCGCCACGTTGCCCGTGAGCACCATCAGGTCCGCCCAGGAGATGCTGCGGCCGTACTTCGCCTTGATCGGCCACAGCAGGCGCCGCGCCTTGTCGAGGTTGACGTTGTCGGGCCAGCTGTTGAGCGGCTCGAAGCGGAGCTGGCCGCCGTCGGCACCACCGCGGCCGTCGAGCGTGCGATAGGTGCCGGCGCTGTGCCAGGCCATGCGGATGAAGAACGGGCCGTAGTGCCCGTAGTCCGCCGGCCACCAGGCCTGCGAGGTCTTCATCAGCGCCTCGATGTCTTTCTTGACGGCGTTGATGTCGAGCTTGCTGAACGCCTCTGCGTAGTTGAAGCCGGCGCCGTAGGGGTTGGAGGTCGTGGCGTGCTGCCGCAGCGGGCTCAGGTCGAGCCGCTCGGGCCACCAGAAGCTGTTGCCCACCGCCTTGCCTGCCGCACTCGCGGGAACCGGCGAGGCCAGCGTGGCCAGTGCAATGACGGCCGCAACGGCCATGGACACGGTCGATTTGCGCATCGTTCATCCCTCCTTGATGCTGAACGAACGGGAACCGGAAGCTCCCGAATGCTGCCAAGGATGACGAAAGACGTCGGAAGGTTAAATACGAGTTTTCTATTAGTCCGATCGACGGCGTCGATCGACCGGCGGCAGCGCCCCGCCAAGCGCCCGCTCCACCGCGGCCCGGAGCTCCGCCGGCGTCTTGCGCCCCTGCAGCCTCTCGACCATCCGTCCCGCGCGGTCCAGCACGTAGGTGGTCGGCACCACCTCATTCCACGCCGGGTCGACGACGCTGACGAGCTCGTCGATCTCGGGGCCAGCGCGCATGTAGGTCCGAAACTCCGGGAAGTGCTTGCGGCGGAATTCCTCGACCGGTGACGCACCGGCCACGGGCTCATCGACCGCCACGCCGATCAGGCTCACCCGGGACGGGCTCATCGAGGCCTGCAGGTCCAGCAACTCGGGGATCTCGCGCAGGCAGGGAACGCACCAGGTTGCCCAGACGGCCAGGACGACGACGCGTCCCCGCTCCGCCGCAAGGGCCTTCTGCAGCTCGCCGGCGGTGATCGGCCGCGCCGGAGCGGCGGCGTGCGACGCCGATGCCAGCAGGGCGAGCAGCAGGCCGCTGAAAAACGATGTTCGGGGCATCTGCTCAGCGACCCGGGATCACGTCGGTCCAGATCCGCGTGCCCTGCTGCCACGCGATCTGGAAATCACCATCCGGGCGCACCGCGACTGCGGGCGACTGGGCAGGACCGGGCTGCGCAGCGATCTCGCGGACCGGCGACAGCGGGTTCCCGGACAGGTCGTAGAGGCGATGGAACACCCGCCGTGGCCCGTCGAGCTTCGCGTGCCACGCAAGCAGCACCACACGCCCGTTCGTGGCGATCGACGGCGCATCGGATACCGCGGCCCCCGGGTGGACCGGACCCAGGGACGAGAACGACCGGCCGCCGTCGGCGGACCTCGACAGCAGCACGGCAGCGGGCTCCTCTGCGCCGTTGTGGGCCGCGGCGAGCACCCTGTCGTCCTGCGCGGCAACGACCGTAGGCTTGAGCGGACAGCCCTCGATCCGCCACGGCGCGCCGCCGATTTCAACCCGGCCCAGCGGCGCGCGCACCGGCGACGCCAGTCGCGCGACCGTCGCGGGTCTCAGCCCCTCAGGCGTGACCTTGCGCGAGCCGACCATCAGCGCGGAGTCCGGGCCGGGCGTTGCCATCAGCTGGCAGCACGGGCAGACACCCGTCTCGACCAGGCGTGCTGGCTCGCCGAAACTCGCACCGTCGTCGCCCGACTCCGCGGCGTACAGCGCGGCGGAGTTGCTCTCCGCCGTCATGTCGCGCGTGTCGATCCACAGCACGTGGACACGGCCGTCGCGCGCGACCGCCAGCGTGCCGAATGCCGCAGCGCTCGCGAAACCGCCGTGCAGGCTTCCGCTGAGATCCTGCGCGGCAAGCGCGGACAGGCGCCGCGGCGTCTCGAAACTGCGTCCGCCGTCGACCGATCGCGTGTAGTGCGTCGCCAGGATCGCCTTGCCCGACTGCGGGCTGACCTCGTTGGCGGCGTAGGACACGTGCCAGCTGCCGTTCGGCGCGCCGGCGATCCGGGGTCGGCTGACCGGCTGCCCCCAGACCGCGCCGGATTCCCGGTTGACGCGCACCGGTTCGCCGAAGCGCGCGCCACCGTCGCGCGACACGGCGACGTACACGTCGGTCAGGGCCACGTGGCGATCACCCGCGGCGCCGGCAGCCGCCTGGGGGGAGCGGTCCACCCACAACAGCGCAAGCTCGCCGCGGCCGTTGACACCGAGATCGGGCGCACCCGCCTGCTGACCCTCAGGTGACACCGCGAACGGTGCGGCGCTGGCGGCCAACGACGCGAGGATACCGGCCGCCACGCATGCGACCCCTGCGGAAAGTCCTCGTCGCCGGCGTGCGGCGGATCGACTGTTCATCGGAAATCCTCATCGAAGACGCGGCGGAAAGGCTCGCCCGTGATGCCGAGCAGCTGGATGTCGTCAACGTACCAGGCTTCGTCGACCGGCACGGAGCGGGTGCCCGCAACCGCAACCCGCGAGTTGGACCGGAAACGGATCTGGATGGTCCGCAGCGCGTAACCGCGCCCAAGATCGATGCGCCGCCCCACCAGCGCCGGAAAGCCGGCCGTCGCGGCCGAGGTTCCTATCCCGGTCCATGTCAGGCCGCCGTCGGTGCTGATCTCGATGAAGCGCTCGCCCTTGCGGGCGATCCGGCCGTCGGACAGCGTTCGCGAGTCGTTCACCGCCTCGCGGAAAGTCAGCACGAGCGGAAAGTCGCGTCCCACCGCGATGGGCGGCGACACGAGGCTCGACTCGTAGCCGGTGAATCGGTCGCCCACCGCATAGACCGTGTTACCCGCCAGCGCCTCCCGGCGCCAGGCGGCGGCCTCGGGCAGCTCCGTCCGGGCCGCGCCGCCCGCCCCGAAGCCGAGGACCTGCCGCCAGTCCGGAAAGGTCTCGGCGAACTCCGCATTGTCGGCGCCCTTCCACGCGCGAACGTCGAAGTGCGTCCGCTGCTGCAGCACGACCGTTCCGCGCGCCGTGGCCGCGCCGCCGGCGCCCTCCCAGCCGACGACGAACCGCGTGGGATCGTAGTTGCGCGCGTGCACGAGCTTGACGCGGAAGCGCGCCGTGACGTCGCTGCCCGGCGCGACGTCGGCGAACGTGGCCGCGCCGTCGATCGGCTCGTAATCGGGCGAGCGCTCGAGCAGCACCCGCAGGCTGCGCAACACCTCGAAGCCGGTGTGCCGCACGGTCACGGTGACCGTGCCGGTCTCGCCGTTGTCGAGGATGCCGTCCGCGTCGCGCGGAACGACCGAGTCGTCGACGGCGATCGACATGCCGTTCACCGCGAGGTCCGCGTTCGTGAAGCTCTCGACCAGCCCGAGGTGCGCCTGCGATTCCCGCGGCGGCGAGACGCTGCCGGAGCCCATGCCCCGCGCGGCGAATGCGGCGCGGCAGGTCCGCCAGTCGCGCTCGTCGGCGGCGCGCATCGCGAGCAGCAGGGCGTCCCGGGCGTCGTGGAAGGTGGGATTGGCCGGCGTGATCTTCAGGCCGGCGACCAGGTATTCCGCGATCAGCCGCTGGTTGGCCTCGAAGCCCCGCTCCGGGCGGTCGCGCAGGATGGCGCGCATGCAGGCCCACAGCGTGTTCGCCCAGATCTCGCCGGAACTGTGGACCTGCGAGTTCATGCGCGAACGACCCTTCCAGTCGAAGTACGCGAACCCGGCGGGCAGCGCCTGGTTGTGGCCGATGTGCCTGAACGTCAGGGGATTGGAGGGACCCACCGGCCAGCGGCGCACGCCGTAGAAGTAGGGGTCGCTGGGTGCCGTCGCGCCCTCGATCGAGCGCGGGAAGACATAGTCCGTGTTGCTGTAGGCCCCGACCGAGTAGCTGCTCGTGCTGCCGGGTGCCGCACCCGCGAAGTCCTCGGCGCGCAACAGGGTGAGTACCCCGGTGAAGTCCGCCCAGCCCTCGTTCAGGCTCTGCGCCTGCCTGCTCTCCAGCAGCGCGCGGCCGCCGCCGACCAGCCGCTGCACCACGTGGTGCCCCCACTCGTGGGCAAAGACGCTGCGGTCGAGCGTGCTGTCGCGGTTCGAGGTGCTGGTCGGGTTCACGCCGACGCTGAGGCCGGGCCGGTCGCCCTCCAGCGCCGAGAAAATGAAGGTCGCCGGCGATCCGACCCGAATGCGCATCGAGTCGCCCCCCACGCCGCCGCGGCCGAAGTTATCCTCCTGCGCGTTGCCCCAGGCCTCGTCGAAGCCCACGTCGTAGAAGAAATTGTGCAGGCGGTTGCCCTGGTAGAAGGCCTGCACGACCTTGGCGTTGAGCTGCTCGCTCGAAGGGTCGATCGGAGCGCAGGCGCTCGCTCCATAGCGGTGGAATGCGTCGCTCGCGGAGACCGCCGGATCGTACGCGTAATCGAAACGCCCTCCGCGCAGCCGCGCGCGGAAGTCGGCGCCCTCGAAACCCGTCACGCCCTCGTCGACCGGATCCTGGCAGCTGCCGTCGGGCCGCGCGATCGAGTTGAAGAACGCATCGACGTTGTTGCCCTTGGTGAACTCCCCATCGGCGGGCAGCCACGGATCGTTGCGGATCGCGGAGAGCTCGTCGATGCGCAGCAGCACCTGCGGATCCACCAGCGTCGGGCGGGATCCGTCGGGCGTGCCGCGGGGGTGGGGTTGCCAGGAGACGTAGGGGTCGTCGCCGGCGTACACGCGATAGTCGCGCGCCACCTCGAAGCTGACGGGCCCGCCTCGGAGCAGCGCACCGTCGGGCCAGCGCCGCAGCTCCGCGTTGATCTCGGCGCCGCCCTCAGCGGCCTTGACGCTGCGGTAGGTCAGCAGCGCCGGGACCAGCTGGCTGCCGCTGCGCAGCCAGAAGCGGCGTCCGGGCGCGGTGGCAAATCCGCTGCTGCCCTGCGCGGGCTGGGCGTCAGGCTGCAGGATGCTGCCGGTGACGGCGAGGGGCCGCCGCTGGCGGTTCATGACCACGCTGACCGGCTCGTCGAACACCTCGATGCCGGAGACGATGCGCCGGTAACGGACGATGATCGGCCCGCGGCCCGTGTCGTGCACGGCGGGCTGCTGCAGCTGCTTGAACTGCGCGGGCGTGATGCCGCCGATGCCGGCCTGCAGCACCTGCCGGGCGACGTCGGTGGCCCTGGGCCCCGGGAAGACCGACTGGGCCGGCACCGCGACGGTGGCTGCCGGGGCTGAAACAGCCATCGCGACAAGCCAAATCATGAGCAACGGGCGTACGAAGACCGCGTGCGGGGCTCGGTAGGGCATGGGCGGCTCCCGGCTGGACCCGCCCAGAATACACGGCAATTCCCTTCGACGGCGCCGGGTTACTGCGCCGACGCCCAGACGTCGTCGGGGATCGCGTCACTGCAGGGGTTCACGGACGATGTCGCGATCGAGCGCAGGGCCTGCGCTGCCTGCAGCAGCTGGGATCGGCCGCCACCCTGCGCCTGGGCCATGGCGGCGAATCCGCAGAACGACCACGCCTGGGCGTCACCGTCGCCCGACTGCGCCCGCCCGAGGTAGTCGAGCGCCACGGCCATCATCCGCTCCTGCTGGCCCTCGTCGACGGACTCCTGGGCCCCCGCATTGCCGCCGGCCGCGCCGCGGAGGCTCAGCACCGTGCCGTTCGACGCCGGGGCGCCGGGCTTGTTGGCAACCAGCGTGCTGCCATCCTGCACCTGCATCGTGTACGCAATCCCGTTGACCGGGTTCGTGAAGTGATACAGCCCGTCGCCCTGCCGGACATACTGCGAACGCTTGCCGTTTGACGGCTCGAGCACGCTCATCACGTCGCCCTCGAAGCTCACTTCGATCACATAACCCATGTCGGTGGCATAGGTGCCGGGCGTCTGTGCCCGGGCGGCCGGAATGCAACAGGCAACGAATACGGTGGCGAGCCAGACGGTGCGCATGACGGGGAACTCCGATGGACAGGAAACGGGAGGCCTCATGCTGAAGATGACGGTCGGAGCCGTCCGCGAAAGGCGTCTCAGGACGGAGCACCGCGCGCCAGCTTGCGCTGGTAGACGAGCCCGCTGCCGTAGAGCGTGATCCCCAGCGTCAGCAGCACGAGGATCCGCGTGACCGGCTCCGCGCCCGACAGGTCGTAGAGCAGCACCTTGCCGGCGAGAAACGCCAGTATCAGCAGCGCCGAGCGACCGAGGTCGCGGTCACGGCCCCGGATGCCCAGCCCCATCGTCACGATGGCGAGCACCGCCCAGCCGATCGCCACCCACAGCGGGTCGTCGAGCACGATCAGGGCCGTGTTCAGCGCCATCACGTGCGCGGAGTAGAGCATCGCATTCGCGAGCTCACGCGAGGCCTCGCCGCGGACCACGCGATAAGCCGCATACAACTGGGCCGCGAACAGCCCGGCCATGAGCCGATCCTGCGTCGAGGCCTCACCCGGCGACCGGAACTGCAGCAGGTCGATGACGTTCAGCACGTAGACCAGGCCGGCCACCATCAGCAGCGGCCACAGGTCCCGACCCAGCTGCGGCCGACGAAACGCGAGTCCTGCGGCGACCGGGGCGACCACCAGCGCGATGATCGGCGCGGCCAAGGCGGGCAGCAGTTCGAGGTAGCCGGCGTGGAAGGCCACGAGCGCAACGTAGCCGGCGACCAGCTGCAAGCTCGCCATCCTCGACTCGCCGAGCCGCTTGCGGGCCGCCAGGAAGATCGCCACGACCGCCGCCGCGCTCGCCAGCGCCGCCGCAGGCGCCAGTTCGGGCACGTGCGTCGACAGCGTCGAGTACTGCAGCGCGTAAAAGATCAGCAGCGCCGGCGCATGGGCGGTGGCTTCCGCACTCGACATCGGACGGCCCGTGCGGATGCTGAACAGCGCCGCGGCGGCGCCGAAGATCACCAGCTGCAGAGTCTGGAAGACCACGGTCGAGACCCAGGCGGCGTCCAGCTTCGGCAGCGCGGCAAAGAGGATCAGGCCGAGGTAGAGCGCCACGAGATACACCGCGCGCCGGTTCACGAAGATCGCGTAGGCGGAATACAGCAGTCCCCACGCGCTGAAGTACAGGGCGAGTCCGAGCGGGTCCTGCGTCAGCACCGGCAGCAGCACGGGCACGGAATACGAGGTCACCGCAGAGAGCAGCGCGTAGACGTCGGTCTGCAGCAGCCGCCCCAGCGGCAGTGCCAGCAGGCTCAGACCCATGACCGCGAGCCCGGCGATCCACGGACCGATGAGCGCATAGGCGAAGTGCGCGCCATAGGTACACAGGTACAGGATCGCGAGGCCACCGGCCGGCAGCAGGCTGGCGTAGCGGCGCTCCTGGCGCAGCAGCGCGATGCCGCCCGCGATCATCGCCACGCCCAGCGCCGCCGCGAGCCCGATCTGCCGCGACGGCGTCAGCCAGCCGGATTCGAGAGCGAGCCGGATCAGGTAGCTTGCGGCGAGCAGCAGCGCCACCACGCCGCCGATGCCGAGCACGCGTGCGACGTCGAGCCCTCCCCGCATCGCGGGTGTCACCGTTGCTGCAGCCGCTTTCCAGCCGCCCGCCGGCGCCGCGGCCGGCGGTGGCGCTGCGACCGACGGCGGAACCGGGGCCGCAACCCCGAGCCGCGCCTCCACCGCCGCGAGGCGTGACTCCAACAGGGCGATGCGCTGCTCGGGGGTCATCACGCCGGAACGTTAGCACAGGCCACCGCAGGCCTCCG